>JBNJHA010000028.1:0-26868 GCA_051748085.1 Thermodesulfobacteriota bacterium | reverse complement strand
AGAGATTCTTCACTCGCTTTGCTCGTTCAGAATGACATCCGGAGGAAGGCCGGTTTGGATACCGTATGCATAATTCGTGTCGGGACCAATTTGGACAAAGGCAAAATACGCGTAACGGGATGATGCACGGAAGGATAGCGAGTATCAAAATAATGCCCGGAAGGATTGGCTCAAATCAACAAGTGCGGGTTTATGAACTGCCTTTGCGGTTACCTCTATGTGTCAGGGAATATGTCGCTTCGGTTAAATTAGGAGAGGGCGTCTGGTGGGATGATTCGGGGGAGTCTTCAAAACTTGAGATTAGACGTTTTGGCGCATAAAAGGAAGCGCCTGGCAAAAAATATATTTTTTCCAGGCAGGTAAAAAGAGCAATAGTCAGATCTAATCAGAACTAGTACACATAAATCGTTCCGCAACCAATCACCCTGAATATATCAGGGAAGGCAAAGGGGTTATACAAACTCGCAATATAAGTGACATCCAGGATAAGAATGTCAGGAGGGAAAATTGAGGTTTTCCTTCCATCCCGGAAGTCTTGGTCCTTGTGGTCCGGATTCTGGTAATAAACCTCATATTTCCTTATCGCTGATCTTCATCCAGCAACTTTCTTATCCTGACCAAAAGTTCCTTTGTCTGGTAAGGCTTGGATAAAAAACCCTTTGCCCCCAAGTCTGACACTTCCTTGTTGTGACCGAGTGCTGAATAACCGCTGGCCACCAGGACCTTGACTGATGGATCTATGGAGAGCATCTGCCTGGTGCACTCTCTGCCGCCCATGCCGGGCATGTTCAGATCCATAATAACCAGGTCGATTTCCCGGGGATTTTCCTTAAATATTTCCAGGGCCTTTTCTCCGCTTGCAGCACTCATCACCCGATATCCAGAATCTTCAAGCACTTCACCGGACAATTCCCTGATATCATCATAGTCATCCACCATCAGGATGGTTTCCGTACCTTCCAGAGAAACATTATCCTGCGGTGCTTTCTCAGCTTTAGCTGCATCTATTTGGTCTGTTGCGGGCAAGTATATTTTAAAGGCTGTACCCTTGCCCGGTTCGCTGTCGCAGGTGATATGGCCTTTATGAGCCTTGACTATACCGTATGCCGTGGCCAGGCCCAGACCAGTGCCCTTGTCTACTTCCTTAGTGGTGAAAAACGGATCAAAGACATGTTCAAGAGTATACTTGTCCATTCCGCATCCAGTATCGGTCACGGTCATAAGAACATACTCTCCAGGTTTGACTTCCTGGTGAGTCCTGACAAATTCCTGATCCAGAATTATATTTTTGGTTTCAATGATCAATTTGCCACCATCAGGCATGGCGTCGGCCGCGTTTAAGCCAAGATTTAAAAGGATCTGTTCAATCTGTACAGGATCAGCGTTTATTGAATAGATATCTTGATCTGGATAAAGTTCTATCGTGATCATTTTGGGGATGGTTCTCTTCAGGATCCTTGCTGCATCGATTATCTCCTGGTCAAGGTCAAGGACTTGTTTACTGGGTTCAGCCTTGCGGCTGAAGGTCAACAGTTGCCGGACAAGTTGAGCTGACCGGTTCATAGCTTTCTCTATGGCCTTCAACCGTTTCATGTCCGCATGATCATCCGGTTTCCCCTTGAGCAGAAGTTCAATATTGCCGTTCATTGCCTGAAGCGCATTGTTGAAGTCATGGGCAATGCCCCCGGCCAGCAAGCCAACGGATTCCATCTTCTGGGCCTGCAGAAGCTGGGACTGAAGTTTATCACGCTCCTCCTGGGCCAGCCTGGCTTCAACCAATGATCCGATAAGCCGGGCAGATGCCCGCAAACGGTTCTTAGCCATCTCAATAATATATGGAGGACGGGAATCATGAGCATGGGACTCCCTTTCAAGCGCATCATAGCTCAGGCCATGGGTTTTGGCCAGTTGCCTTAATTTTTCCGGTTCCCTGGGCGGATCACCATAACCGAAATTAATGACCCCGATCACCTCTTCCCCGGCAAAAATGGGCTCCGCGTAAAGACGAATACCACCGCTGCATTCTATATCCACTGGAACACCCCTGGCTATGACCTCTTTTGAACAGTCGGTCCAGCAGGACTCATGACACAGCCACTTGCCGGATTTCAAGGCCCGGGCATTATCCTGGGTGTTGCACAAATCCCGGGAGGCGCGGTCCATCATGCGACACCAGCCTGAGGCGAAAATCCCGAAGGCGTAATCTCCGTTTCGCTCGTAGACGGCCGAGGAGGTTCCCAGAAGATCCAGATAGTCCTTGGCAATGTTGCCCAGAAATTCCTTGCCTATATGTGTAAGAATAATGCCGTCACGGTTTAACCGGGTCAGGTCTCCGTATCCCTGATCAAGGGCTTTTTCTTGCCGGGATATGTCTGAATACGGCTTCTTGGTCAACATCCATTTAATTCGTCTGAGTTCCTCCTCATTTTGCTTGCGTTTGCTGATATCGAGATTGATCCCCAGCCAGGAGAAAATTTTTCCTTCTGTGTCCAGCAAAGGCACTCCGCGGATCAGAATATCGTATTTTCGATCCTCTTGACTGGTAACTGTGAATTCACCCTCCCAAATGTCGCGCTTATGTAGAGAGTCGCTCCAATCAGAGATGGTTTCCAATACCTTTGGCTTAGTCAGTTGGTCGATCCAGTCAAAATTTGCGAATTTTTCTAACGGGACACCGGTCAATTTCAGAAAGACGTCACTGAGAAAGGTGACATTCCCCTTGGCATCGGCAGTCCAGATGCCGAAAGGAATCAGATCGCCCAGGATGTTGTAGTGTTCATGGACATCGGCGAGATTCTGCTTGCTGGTGCGCAGGGTTTCTCGGGACTTGGCCAGCGCCTTATTGCTGGTTTCCGTCTCGGCGCGGGAATCTGACAGTTCTTTGCGCGACTGTCGGAGATCCGAGGTCAACTCGGCGTGCTCGTTATCTGAACCAGCCATGGCCTGCTGAGACTTCAGTTGTTCACGCAACTCCTGCAACTCCGAGATGAGCTGGGCTTTGGATTTATTTTTATCGTACATCTGTATTCCTAAAAGATAGTGTCCATATTGTTTTATTGGCATAGAGGGCAATTTAACTAAGGCTTACCCCCGTCCGTTGGACAAAAAATGGGGTAAGTTACCATTGCATTCTAAATCTATTGGTTTTAATGGGAGCCCCTGAAAATTCATCAGCTAATTTACCATGATTAAACCACCAGCTTTGCTGGTGTAACCCCAGAGATCTAACCTTTAAGTGGTGGGCAAAAATTAAATAAGTTTTTTCTCCGGAAAAGTCCCTTATCCGGGATGACGGAGAAAAAACTTATGAAAGATTGGCAATCATTAGCACATGTTAAATGGGACTGCAAATCCTTTGTGTCATAGAAGAGGCCGCTTCGGTTAAATCAGGAGAGGGCACCTGGAGGGATACGCCGGAAGAGTCTTCAGAATTTACAGTTAGATGTTTTGGCGCACAAAAGGATGCGCCTGACAAAAAATATATTTTTTCCAGGCAGGGAAAAAGAGCAATTGTCAGATCAAATCAGAACTATTATACTTGATTTATGATGCGGTCAGGGATCCTGATGATATTTTTGATTATATTTCTTGCTGCGATTTACCTTAGAGCGGATTATGTTTTGGACAATAAATATAAAATTTGATCATATATCGTAAAAATAAGTTCAGGGAGGGCAGCAAAATATGACTAAACATAATTCACCTGCAAAAACAAATTTCCAGCCAAATCAATCCCATTCACTCCAGCATACACGGATCTCCGTGCAAAGCATCATGGATCATACTCCCCTCGGGATATGCGTGACCGACGAAAACGGTTACTTTGAATCCGTGAACAATGCCTACTGTAATATTTATGAATACAAAGAAGATGAACTCCTGGGGAAGCATTTCACCCTTGTCGTTCCCGAGGAATATAAGGATCGGCTGGCAAAGATGCACGATGATTTTATAGTCATGGGACTTGAAATTCGCGGTGAATGGGAGGTGGTGACCCGCACCGGCAAACGCAAGACCATCCTGGCTGATGCCGCCAAAATCCTGAACGATGAGGGCGGAGCCAAAAAAGTAACCTTTGTGATGGACATAACCCGGGAAAAGGAATTCCAACTTGAATTGGAGCAGAAAAACCGGGAGCTTGAGAAGCTGAACGCTTCCAAGGACCGTTTTCTGGGTATGGCCGCGCATGACTTGCGGTCTCCGCTCGGAGGCATAAAGAGTTTTTCCGACCTGCTGCTGGAAGACATGGCCGGGCCCTTAAACGACGAACAGCGTGATTATTTACGACTCATATCCGATTCCAGTACAAAATTGCTTAAACTGGTAAACGATCTTCTGGACCTTAACTCCATAGCCAGGGGCAGGCTGGAGATTGATTTCCAGCCGGTAAACCTGAAGCAGCTTATCCAGCAAAATATTCGAAAACAGGAGCTCATGGCCCGAAAAAAGAATATTTCCATTCAGTCTGAACTTGAAGAATTATCTGAAATCAAAGTGGATCCGGACCGCATAAATCAGGTCCTGGACAACCTGCTGTCCAATGCGATCAAATTTACCCCGCCGGAAAAGACAATTCGTGTTGTCTT
Source organism: Thermodesulfobacteriota bacterium (assembly GCA_051748085.1). Classification (GTDB taxonomy): domain Bacteria; phylum Desulfobacterota; class Desulfovibrionia; order Desulfovibrionales; family Desulfonatronovibrionaceae; genus CAYNNQ01. The sequence goes on along the minus strand of JBNJHA010000028.1, from coordinate 22,282 downwards.
GTCCGCAAACGACAACAGCGCATTTATTCGCGTAAAGGACGATGGCCCCGGAATCTCAGCCGAAGAACAAAATCAGTTATTTTCTGAGTTCCACAAGGGAAAGGCGAGACCTACTGGAGGTGAATGTTCCACAGGCCTTGGTCTGGCTATTGTAAAAAGGATCGTTGAGGCGCACGACGGAGCAATTGAAATTTCCAGTACACCCGGACAGGGTGCGGAATTCAAGGTTGAGCTGCCGTATTGAAGCTAAAGGAATCCAAGCCCTGATCCGGAATATACGAAATGAACGGAGGAAGAATATTTATTTGATAAGTGTTTTGCTGAATAATTTTTCCATGTTCCTCATGCTTATTGTGGATCGCGCCTGTAAGTCATAAATCGTCTGCATGAAGATCAATGTTTTTTTCTTCATCCAGGCGAAGTCTGTTCAATGTTTTCTTCAACGGATACCCTGACTTGTCCCATCCACGTTTTTCATAATATTCGGCAAGCATTTTTTCGGTTTGACCAGGAGTAAAAAAGTGTCCCTTCTGCGGTCCATCCGGAACCGGATCGTGCATAAAACGTTGCGGGAGGCGATCTTCGGCGGGATCGAGCCCTTCACGCAAATTGAAAAGCCGAATCAGATTCCATATTCTTTCTCCTAACGCATGGATTGAATCCGGATCTGTTTTTTGACCGGTCGCTGCCTGAAGCATTTCCGAAAAGGTTTCCGGGCTTATTCCGGCTGTGGCGAAGTCACATTTTACCAAGGCGTCCGTACCTGCTGAATAATTCTGCATATGTACGACCATGTCGGCCTTCCCGGAGGTGGATAACGGATCTACGGTTTCGCCCATGTATTCCCCATGCACTACTTCGATAGGCGCGGGAAGGCCGCGCTGGTGGCATCCGCCCCGGTCAGCGGTCATATAAGCCAGGCCGGTGCCCAAAATTCCGCGCGGTCCCCAGGCCGGAGTTTCCAGGCCTTTTGTATGCTGGGCAAAATTTTCGCATTCCTTGCCGAGTTCCTGAGCCGCCTTTTTCACTCCCGCGGACAAGAGTCTGCCGAGTTCATTTTCCTGAAGAGCCATTCCCCGGATAAGATATTCGGCTGCCTGAACATTTCCAAAAGTAAGTTCGATTTCGTCGGGGGCCTTTATCAGTCCGCGTTCAGCCGCCTCCATGGCAAAGCCGACGGCGCCTCCGGCAGACATTGAATCAAGCCCGTAGCGGTCGCATAGACTGGTCAGACGGGTTACGGCGCGAATATCGCTGATACCGAGATTGGCGCCCAGAAGTCCAGCTGATTCATATTCCACAATATCGGAAACGGTCCCGGCATACTTGCCCCGGCGAATTACACCGATTTTACTGCAAAATATGGGGCAGCCCAGACAGGCTATATTGCCCAGCCATAAATGTCTGGACTGGCCTTTGTCCCCGAGTTTTTCCGCGTCGGGGAAATAACTGCCCTGAAAATTATTTGTTGGAAATAATCCGGTTTCATTGGCGAATTCAACCGCGCTGGCGGTTCCGGCTTTCCGCAGGACCTTTATGTCCTCACTGGCGTTTAATTCGTCCAAGGCCCTGCCGACCGCGTTTTTAAATGCTTTAGGATCATTTACCCGCACAAATTTATTGCCGTGGACAGCTACGGCTTTCAGGTTTTTGGAGCCCATAACCGCGCCTGCTCCGCCGCGTCCGGCCTGGCGGTTGTATTCGCAGCTTATAAGGGAAAAAGGGACCAGATTTTCGCCGGCCTGACCGATGCTTGCTATTTTCAGCGTGGGATCGTGCAGCGCTTCCTTGATTCGCCTGTTAACGGCCAGTGTATCCTCTCCCCACAAATCGCCGGCGGCTTTTATTTGAATCTTCTCGTCCTCGATGTGGATGTAAACCGGCTTTTCGGCTCGACCGCCGATGATCAAGCCGTCATAACCGGCATATTTGATTTCCTGACCGAATTCGCCCCCAAAATAGGAATCCAGGAATAATCCGGTAAGCGGAGATTTGGTTACCGCGCAGGCCCGCATGGAAGGGGCCCTGGTACCGGTCAGCGGGCCGGTCAGGAACATGAGGACGTTTTCCGGGGCCAGGGCGTCGGTTCCCGGCGGCAAAAGATCATAAAGAAGTTTGCTGCCGAAACCTTTGCCTCCGACATATTTTTCGCGCATCCATTCCGGTATGGAAACAGTCCGGGATTGAAGACTGTTTAGATCTATGTACAGTAATTTTTGCTGATAGGCATCAGGCATTGTCTACTCCTGTTTTCACCAGTTCCAGCGCACCGGTCGGGCAGGCCCGAACGCATTGCGGATCACCGCCGCAAAGATCGCATTTGCTGAATTTTTTATCCTCCGGATGGGCAATGATGACATCAAGCGGGCAGTATTGAGCACAAAGTCCGCATCCAATGCACCTTTTTTGATCAATTGTCAGCACTCCGGTATTTTGATCCCGACTTACGGCTTTGGCCGGGCAGACAGTCCGGCAATAGGCATTTTGACATTGGTTGCAGACTACTGGAAAATGGTAAACATGATCAAGGCTTGGATTAATTTTGAGCAGCGCGTGACGGGGGTTGTAGCCGTCAAAGGCCCTTTCTGCACATGCGAATTGGCATAGTCTGCATCCGGTGCACAGATCAAAATTGGTTTTTATAAACATCGGCAATATTTCCTTGTATGATCCGGAATTGTCCCGGTTCCAAAAAGCAAACAAACCGCCGGACATATGCAGGCGGTTTGTTTGTCTATCGAATGTTTCCCGATACACGGGACTTGTTTATGAATTTAAGGTCCAAAGTCGAAGGACATGAACAGCCGGAGGCGTATCTGTCCTGTTTTCATCCGGAATTTTTTCGATTTCCGGATAAGAACTATCTTCTGTTGGGACCGCGCGACCTTGAATCGCGACCTCTTTTCGGCGGGCCGGGCTTTGCGTCTTCCAGATTGAATGTCTCGCCGCGTTCCTCTTTGAGGACCGCCATGCGGCTCAGCCTGACTTTTCCGTGATCGCCGACCTCGATGACCTTGACCTTGACTTCATCGCCTATATTGACCACATCGGTTACACTCTTTACGTGGTCTATATCGAGTTGGGATATGTGTACCAAGCCTTCAACACCGGGCAGTATTTCAACAACCGCACCGAAATCGAGTATCTTTTTGACATGTCCGGTGTAGTCCTTACCGGGTTCGGCTTTCTGGTTGAAGACCAGGATCATTTCCTTTGTTTTTTCCAGGGTATCGCCGTCCGGAGCAAATATGGATATTTTACCGGAATCTTCAATGTCGACACTGGAGCCGGTTTCAGCGGTGATTGCCTTGATATTTTTCCCGGAAGGTCCGATAACATCTTTTATCTTGTCCGCATCAACGTAGACCACTTCCATTTTCGGGGCATACGGAGAAAGTTCAGTGCGGGGCTTATCCAGAACCGTATTCATCTTGGACAGGATATGCTCCTTGGCTTTTTTGGCTTGTTCCAAAGCCTTGCTCATTACTTCGGCCGGGATGCCCGTTATTTTGATGTCCATTTGAATGGCCGTCACTCCATCCTTGGTGCCGGCTACCTTGAAGTCCATGTCACCGAGATGATCCTCGTCTCCAAGGATATCAGTGAGGATCCGGTATTCGTCATCTTCCTTGATAAGACCCATTGCTATGCCGGCAACGGCATCCTTGACCGGAATTCCGGCATCCATGAGAGCCAGTGAACCGCCGCATACCGAGGCCATTGAAGATGAACCGTTGCTTTCCATAATTTCGGAAACAATGCGCATGGTAAACGGGAATTCTTCGGCATCGGGCAGGATCGGAGTCAGCGCTCTTTCGGCCAGGGCTCCATGCCCGATTTCTCTTCGGGAAGGTCCGCGCATCATACGGGCTTCTCCCACGCAATAAGGCGGGAAATTGTAATGGAGCATGAAGCGCTTGCTGCTGTCCCCGGACAGAGTTTCGATCCTTTGCTCATCTGAGGTGCTGCCCAATGTGGCTATGCACAACGCCTTGGTTTCGCCGCGGGCAAAAATGCAGGAACCGTGAGTGCGGGGCAGGGTGCTGGTTTCCATGCCCAGGGGGCGAACCTGGTCGAGTTCACGGCCGTCAATGCGGGTGGAAGTACTGATTATTTTTTCCCGGACTATTTTCTTTTCCAAGTCCGATAGAACGGATTTTATCTGGGATAATTTTGCGGAATCATCGCCGAATTTTTCCGCTGCCGCAACCTTGAGCTCTTCCTTGACCCGGCTCTTGGCTTCCTTGCGCTTCATTTTTTCGGGAACCTGCAAGGCTTCGGACAATTTAGAAGATATGGTTTCCCGGACGAATTCTTCCAATTCGCGATCGTTTTCCGGCGGCATGACAGCAATTTTTTCTGTTCCGCACTTTGAACGTAATTCTTCCTGGGCATCCAGTGAGGGGATGATTTGTTCATGTCCCCAGGAAATGGCTTCGGCCAGCATGCTTTCGGGCACGAATTGGGCTCCGCCCTCAACCATAACCACACCTTCCCGGGCGGCGGCGAACATCAGGTTCATCTTGCTCTTATCCAGTTCCGAACATTTCGGGTTGAGGACGAATTTGTTGTCGATGTACCCGATTCTGGCCCCGGCTATGGGGCCGATAAAAGGAATGCGCGAGATGTGCAAAGCGGCGGATGCGCCGGTCATGGCCAGAATATCCGGATCAAAATCCGGTTCGGACGAAAGAACCGTGGCGATAACCTGGACTTCATCCCGGAATCCGTCGGGAAACAAAGGGCGTATCGGGCGGTCGATCAATCGCGAGATCAATGTTTCCCGCTCGCTGGGCCGTCCGATTTCCCTGCGGAAATAATTGCCGGGTATATTACCGGAAGCATAGGACATTTCCTGATAATTGACCGTTAAGGGCATAAAATCAATGTCGCGCTCTATCGGCTGAGTGACAGCGGTTACCAGGACCACGGTATCTCCGTAGCGGGCCTGGACCGCGCCATCGGCCTGCAAGGCCAATTTGCCGGTTTCAAGAGAAATTTCGGAATCTCCCGCCCGGGCAACAACTTTATTAATATCGAAACTAAGTGTCATAATCTGATTTCCTTGTGCATTGACTGTACCCGGCGGATATCCGCCGGGTAAGCGGTGTTATTTGCGCAGCCCCAGTCTTTTGATTATTTCCCGGTATCTTGAGATGTCTTTTTTCTTCAGATAATTGAGCAGGTTTCTTCTTTTTCCAACCAGCTTCAGAAGACCGGTGCGCGAATGATAATCCTGTTTGTGTGATTTAAAATGTTCGGTTAAATACTTAATCCGTTCGGTGAGCAGGGCCACCTGAACTTCCGGAGACCCGGTGTCTCCTTCATGGGTCTTGAATTCCTCGATTATTTTGGACTTTTGGTCCGGAGTCATGACCACAGCAGTATCCTCCATTATTTTATTTGTTTTTAGAATCGCCAATTGGTCAGGTCCAAAGACCGCGCAATATGGCCCACCTTAATCGAGCATCCGATTCCCGGGCGGTGACTACGGCCAGTGCCTCGCCCTCCGGTCCCAGAAGCAGGGCCTGTTCGCCTATTTCACCGCTGAACAGGGGAGTGGCGGAAACGGGGATGGCCGTTCCGTTCATAACCTGCCGCGCCGCATCCGAGGACAGATAGTACCGCGGCCAGTCGGGAAGGCTGTCACGTACGCGGATCAAATGGCCGTTCAGATCATCGTTTAAAATCTCGTCCAGGCCGGTTGACTGATCCAGGGTAAACGGATGACTGCATTCGCGGGTCAGTGCCGACAATGCCGCGCCGCACCCTAAGCGACTCCCCAGGCTGTGGGCCAGGGATCGTATATAGGTGCCGGGAGAGCAGCACACCCGGAATGTAATACGGGGGAAATCCATGTCCAGGATTTCAGCCCGAAATATGGAAATTTCTTTCTTTTTTTGCGGAACTTCCCGTCCCTGTCTTTTCAGGGCGTAAAGCGGTTGTCCCTTGTGCTTGGCTGCGGAATAGGCCGGAACGGGCTGTTCTGTCAAATTTTGCCAGAAATTGATCTCCGAGGCAACTTGTTCTTTTGTGATATGCGACCAGTCTTTTTCCTCGATTATTGCTCCCTGGGTGTCATAAGTGTCCGTCTGAATTCCCAGTTGTAATTGTCCCTTGTATATTTTGAATCCGGAAGTAATATAAGCCGCCAGTTTAGTGGCCCGGCCAAAAAGCACGGGAAGAACGCCTTCAGCCATGGGATCCAGCGTGCCGGCATGTCCTATCTTGCGCGGCCTGAACCGGCGTTTGAGCAGGTTCAGACATTGAGTGGATGTCGGTCCTCCAGGCTTGTATAAAACCAATACTCCGTCTATCTGGTTACCTTTTCTGGCCATTCAGGAGTACTTTCCGGTGGATAGGTTTATGCCGTGAGAAGTGTGCATGTTTTTTTCAGCAGAAGATCGCGGGCTTCGTTTATATTCATATCCAGTATGCCTCCGGAGGCGTTTTTATGACCGCCGCCCCCCAGTGAGGAAGCAATATGCTGTACGTTGATATCCGCGTGCGAACGAAGGCTGAATTTGACTTTGCCCCCGTTTTCTTCGCGAATGCTTATGGCCACTTTCACGCCGGAAATGTTGCGGATATAGTTAACCAGTCCCTCGCAATCCTCAATAGAGGTTCCGGTTTCTCGGAAGTCTTGCTCGGTTATGTCCATTATCCCGACTTTTCCGGAACAATGAACTTCGGCTTTGCTTAATATTCTTCCGTGCAGATGCAGTTTTTCAAGACTCCATTGGCTTTTTATCTTATGGGTTAAACCGGCAGTATCCAAGCCGTTGCGCAGAAGCTCGGCAGTCATTTCCAAAGTTTCCGGTGTCGTGTTGTCATAAGTAAAAAAGCCGGTGTCGCTGGCAATGGCCAGGTAAACTGCCTCGGCGAGATGTCCGGAAATATTTATGCGCATTTCCCGGGCAATCAGGGCGATCATTTCCCCGACCGAAGATCGCTTCGGCTCGACCCAGTTCAGATTACCGAATTTCGGGTTGCCCAGGTGATGATCAATGTTTATGGTCTTTGTCCCGTTTATAAGCTCCGCGATTGTCTCGCCGGGTCTGTCGGCGTCTCCGCTGTCCAGAACAATCAACCAGTCAAAGCGGTCTTCAGGCAGTTCAGTCAAAACCGGGGCCGGAAGATTCATCCAAAGAAATTTATTCGGCACGCCGCTTTGGTTAAAGAAATAGAAAGTTTTGTTCAGGTTCTTAAGTATGTAGCCTGTGGCGGCCATGGACCCCAAAGCGTCACCGTCCGGATCAACATGCGCGGTAACGAGAAAATTGTTCTCGTTTTTGAGGGTTTCTATTATTTGTTCCAGACTATTTGTCATAAACCATCTTCTCCAGAAATTCGTCCCATACGAAACGCAGTTCCGGCACGTATTTGAGTTTGAGCCTGCGGCCGAGTTCCGAGCGCATATAGCCTCCCGCGCCTTCCAGGGCCTTTTCCAGTTCCGGTGACGGTCCGTTGATATGCGTATAAAGAACTTCAGCTATATTAAGATCCTTATTCATGCGCACCCCGGTAATGTTTACAAATTCCAGCCGGGGGTCCCTGGATTTTTTGACAATAATATCAGCCAGTTCCCGCATTATTTGATCGCCCATTCTCTGTGAGCGTCTTGTGGTGCCTTTACGCATTTTTATGCTCCGAAGATTTCCAGCCGTACATCGCTTATTTCCTGATCGGTAGCGGCATCGACCATAATCGAAACCTTATTCAGGGTGGAGTCGATTTTCTGGCGATCGTTGCAGACCATGGCAATAGCCAGTATGAGTTCTGATTTGCTGTCCATGTTTTCAGTTTCGGCCACGGACACATTGAACTTGTTGCGGATTTTCTGGCGCAGGCTGTTGCTGATTTTTCTTTTTTCTTTCAAGGAGAAAACAGCATGCAGACGCAATTCAAGACTCAATATTCCGATGAACATATATTTGCTGATTATTACAACGGGTCAGCCCGTTAACCATTTGTTTTGTATTTGTCCGCGACCGCGCGTTTTGCATTGCTGTTATTTTCCGAATTACAAAGTGGCCTTTTCCTCGAATTCGACAAAGGCTTCAAGAACGTCGCCGGCTTTGATATCATTAAAGCGTTCCAATCCGACGCCGCATTCAAATCCCTTGGCCACTTCCTTAACATCATCCTTGAATCTTTTCAGCGAATCCAGTGCTCCGGTGTATATAACCACGCCGTCGCGAAGAAGCCTTATCCGGGCGTTTCTCTGCAATTTGCCGTCGTTTACCTTGCAGCCGGCGATTGTCCCGATTTTGGGGACGCTGAATGTCTGCAGTACGTCCGCCTGGCCCAGATACTTTTCCCGGATTACCGGGGCGAGCATTCCGGTCATGGCGTCCTTGATGTCGTTGACCATGTTGTAGATGACATCATAGAAACGTATTTCAATTTTCTCTTTTTCCGCGGTTTCCCTGATCTTGGCGGTGGGACGGACATTGAAGCCGATAATGATCGCGGATGACGCCGAAGCAAGCATGATATCCGATTCGGATATTGCTCCGGCTCCACCGTGTATTATATTGACCTTTACTTCCTTGGTCGAAAGTTTGTTTAAAGCCTCGGTGATGGCCCCAAGCGAGCCCTGGACGTCTGATTTTAGAACCAGATTCAGATTCTGGGCTTCACCATCCTGTTTGGCCGCCAAAAAGCTTTCCAGGGTGATTTTAGATTCCTTGGCCAATTCTCTTTCGCGTTGTTTGGTTTGTCTGGACTCGGAAATTTTCCTGGCCACCTTGTCGTCCTTGACCACCGCGAATTCGTCACCGGCTTCCGGAACACCGCTGAATCCCTGAACCTCGACAGGCGTGGCCGGACCGGCTTTTTTAACCTTCTTGCCCTGATCGTTGAACATGGCCCGGACTTTGCCGTGATACAGGCCGCAGACAAAAGGATCTCCCAACTGCAGGGTTCCGCCTTCGATCAGTATGGAGGCCATTGGTCCGCGTCCCTTGTCCAGTCTGGCCTCGACAATATGTCCCTGCGCCGGCTTGTTTGGGTTTGCTTTTAATTCCAGGACCTCGGCCTGAAGCAGGACCATTTCCAGGAGTTCTTCAATGCCTTCCTGCTGTTTCGCGGATACATGGCTGTAAATTATGTCTCCGCCCCATTCCTCGGGAACAAGGCCCTGTTCGGCAAGTTCCCGCTTGACCCGATCCGGATTGGCGCCTTCCTTGTCCATTTTGTTGACCGCGACAACTATCGGCACGCCCGCGGCCTTGGAATGGTTGATGGCTTCGCGTGTCTGATCCATTACGCCGTCATCGGCAGCAACAACCAGAATGACTATATCGGTTATCTGCGCGCCCCTGGCCCGCATGGCGGTAAAGGCTTCATGGCCGGGAGTATCCAGAAATACCAGATCCCCGCCGGGAGATGAAACATAATATGCGCCTATATGCTGGGTTATTCCACCGGCTTCGCCGCCGATTATATTTGAATGCCGGATGGCATCCAGAAGGGAGGTCTTGCCGTGATCGACATGCCCCATGATAGTAACCACAGGCGGCCGGGGCTGCATGTCCTCGTCGTTGTCCTGGCCTTCGGCGACTATGAATTCGTCTTCTGAAAAGCCGACGCTTTCCACTTCATATCCGTACTCGGAAGCAACCACGGAAGCGGTGTCGATATCCACGGATTGATTGATGGTGGCCATTACTCCCAAGGTGAGGAGGGTTTTGATTATGTCCTGGGCCTTGACTCCCATCTGACCTGCCAGGTCGGAAACCCGTATTGCCTCGTCGATTCTTAATTTGCGTTTCGAGGCCTTGACCGGCTGAGTGCCCTGTGTCTTTAATTCAGCCTGCTGGGCGGCGTGTGATTTATTTGCCGGCTTGCGCTGCCTGCCTCCGGTCCTATCCGGAGCGGAAGCCTGCTTTTTGTTTTTAAAGTCTTTTTTGCCTTTGTCGGCTCCGCCCTCTCCATTATAAAAATTGGAGACATCGACAATGCGTTTGTCTTTTTTCTTTTTTTTGCGTTTTTGTTTTTGTGCCTTGGCTTCCTGATTTTTCTTTTCCTCGGCCTGAATCTGCTGCAGAGCCATTTCTTCCGGGCTCAAAGGCGCTTTGTTCTCCGGTGCTGCCGTGGTTTGAGTCTGCTCGTTTTCAAAAACTGTTTCCGGAACAGGTTCCGGCTTTGAAATTACCCGGACCTTGGGTTCGGCGCTTTTTTTGGATTTTTGTCCGGAGCGTCTTCTTTTCTTTTTGGCCCCGGTCCCTGAATCCTTTTTTTCTTCACTGGAATCCGGCTTGGTCTGTACTGTATCCGAATCCGATTTATCGGCCTCTTCGGTGCTTTCCGTCTCGGCTTCTCCGGGCTGAACTGTCTGGTCCTTTTTATCTTCCGGGCGGGTGGGCTCTTGTTCTTTTTTTCTGCTTTTTTTCTTTCTGCGGCGAATGATTACTCCGGAGTCGGCCCTTTTTTGGCTGATGTCTTCCGCGGACTGTTGTTTAGCCTGTTCTCGAGCCTGCTGAACTTCTTCTTCGGTCAGCCCGCTCATGTGACTTTTGACCGGAATATTAAGGTTTCTAAGCACTTGCATCATTTCTTTATTGGTCATTTCCAGCTCGGCGGAAAGTTCTCTTACTCGCATTTTGCTAGCCATTATTTACCCCCCTTGCATTTTTTTCGCCAGCCCCTGAACTTGGCCATCTTTTTACGGCAAGATTCACTACCGCAGAGATAAAATCCTCTTCCGGGCAATTTGTGTCCGGGGTCATAAACCAGTTCAGACTGGTCTTCTTCCGGACAGGTATAGCGCAGCAGTTCGTATTTAAAAAATTTGTTGCGGCATATGACGCAGGTCCTGATCGGTACATGTTTTGCTTTATTCATCCTTCTCTTCAGGTTCGGCGTCTTCAATTTCATCGGAGGAAGCTTGCGTATCGCTTGCTTCGGACTCCTGATCGTCCGTTTTGTCCGTTTCTTCAGTTTCCAACGGAGTATCAGTATCCGCTGTTTCATTGTCGTATTGCAGAAAATTTATAGCCGCCCGGACATCGTCAATCTTTTCAGCGGTCATGCCGGCTATTTCCATCAGCTCCTCGTCCGGAGCGTTCTGCAGCTGTTCTATATGTTCATATCCCGCCGATATAAAAGCATCGGTTGAGAGTTCGGCGGTGCTTGCGACTTGGCGCAGCAATTTTTTATGTTCGTAAAGCTCGCCGTACTTGGATTCGGTAAATACATCTATTGACCAGCCCAGCAGCTTGGAGGCCAATTTTACATTCTGGCCCTTGCGTCCGATTGCCGGAGTCAATTGATCGTCCGGGACAACGACTTCCAGAGACTTTTCGTCATCATCCACAGTGATCTGCGCTATTCTGGCCGGAGACAGGGCGCTGACCGCGTAAGTGGCTATATCCGGATTCCAGACAACGATATCAATTCTTTCGCCGCGCAATTCCTGAACAATATTGTGGATTCGCGAACCCTTGACCCCAACGCAGGCCCCGACCGGATCTACATTGTTTTCACTGGAAACCACGGCTACTTTGGCCCGCCGTCCCGGATCCCGGGCCGCGCCCATGATTTTGACGGTGCCGTCCGAAATTTCGGGGACTTCGCGGCGGAAAAGGGCGGTCATATATTCCGGATGGGAACGGGATACAATAATCTGCGGCCCCCGGCCTTCTTTTTTGACTTCGATCATGTACGCCTGAACCCGGTCTCCGCGACGGAATCTTTCTTTGGGGATCTGTTCTTCTCTCGGAAGCAGGGCTTCGGTCCGTCCAAGGTTTATAATCCAGCCGCCGCGATCCCGGCGCTGAATGATTCCACTGACTATTTCTCCGACTCTTTCTTTGTATTCCTCATAGATGATTTCCTGTTCAGCATCCCGCATTCTTTGGATTATAACCTGTTTTGCGGATTGGGCGGCGATGCGCCCCAAGTCCTCGACCTTTATTTTAAAGCCGAGTTCGTCATCTATTTCTACGTTGGGATCGTGATCCTTGGCCTCTTCCAGAGTGATTTCCGATACGGGATCATGGACTTCGTCAACCACGACCTTGAACTGGTAGACCTCCATTTCCCCTTTGTCTTCATCAAAGTTGACCTCTATATCCATTTCCTGGTCGAATTTCTTCTGCACCGATGAACGGACGGCCTCTTCAAGGGTATCAACGAGCAGATCCCGATCGATCCCCTTGTCTTTACTGATCTGGTCGATGGCTTTTTTTAACTCCAGTCCCATGTAAACCTCCGGGAAAAAACTGAACAATAATTTTTCATTTTATATGTCGCACCTGAAAAGCATGTGTTGCGCGTTGTTGTTAAACCAGCCGGCATTTATCAATGCAAGCTGATCGCGGACCATATACGGACAATTTTTGAACAAGCGCCGGTTGCCTTATCCCCTGAACAATAATTTTACTTTTTTTGTCTCCTGGAAATCAAAACTGAATTGTTCATTGTCTTCCATTAATATGCATATTTCTTCTCCGGCAACAGAAACAAGCTTTCCGGTAAATTTTTTACGCTTCTCCAGCGGTTCTTTCAGAGTGATGCGTATCTCCCGGCCAATGAAATCTTTCAGCTGCTCCGGATTGAAAAAAGTGCGGTCCAGACCGGGGGTGGAGACTTCCAGATTGTATGAGCCGTGGATTATATCCTCGACGTCCAGAAGGGTGCCCGCTTCCCGGCTGAGTTCGGAGCATTGTTCTATGCCAACTCCCTCTGGACTGTCTATGTAAATGCGCACTATCCCCCGTCTGCCGGAAAACGAGGTTTCTATTCCCCAGATATCGACGCCCATGCTGGAGCAAATCGGTTGAATAAGTTCCTGTATCTGTTTGGCTGGATCTTGCATTTTTATATCTGCTGGTAATTGTTGCAAAAAAAGGAGTGGACCACGGGGCCCACTCCTTGAATTAATACGACCATTGGCCGGAATTCAACCGGAGTGGAGCGGGTGACGGGGATCGAACCCGCGACACCAAGCTTGGGAAGCTTGTACTCTACCATCTGAGCTACACCCGCTCTAAAAACAGGTTTATCTTGATCATTTTGCAAGTGTTGTCAAGTGTTCAATTTCGTCTCCTGCGCGTTATGAATAATTTTTGCATTCGCTTCGGCGCAAGGCATGCATTTTTTATGTTCCATAGTTTCTGCTCAGCAAATTTTTTGCTGATTTAAGATTTTGGCCTATTGGGTTCAAAAAATCCGGTGAACTTTTTTCATGGGCTGAATAGTTACTGGGAAACAAAATTTTTTATTTATTGGCCTGAAAATTGCTTGTTTGAAATATCAAGGAGGGTTTTATGGATAACAGCATGTATTCCGCTTTATTTGGCGCCATGAGCCAGCAGCACAGGATGGACATAATTGCCAATAACCTGTCCAACGCGAATACCACGGGCTTCAAAAAGGACCAGAGCGCGTTTAAGGATGTGTTTACACGCTACGCCTCGGATTATGCGGACCCGAATATGACATTGCAGGACAGGGTTTTATGGCCGGATTCAAAGCTTATTTCGCAGACCAGACTTACCGGCGATTATATAGATTTTAATCAGGGAGCCCTTAAAACTACCGGCAATCCACTTGATTTTGCTATAGAAGGCGAGGGTTTTTTCCGTGTACGCACTGCTGACGGGCAGACCGCTTATACTCGAAACGGCAATTTCAGCATAAACGCAATGACCGGCAATCTGCAAACAGCCCGCGGGAACGTGCTTTTAGGTGACGGAGGGCCGATACAAATTCCTGACAATGCAAAAGTGGTTGTCAACGAACAGGGGGAAGTTATCGCCGATGAAGAAATAGTCGGGGACATCGGACTGGTTACCTTCACTGATCTTAGAGATCTGGAAAAAAGAGGCGAAAATTTGCTTCAGCTCAAGGATAATCCACGCGGACAGGAAGTCGCCGCCGAAGACGCCATGGTTCGCCAGGGATTTTTAGAATCATCCAATGTCGAAATTGTCAGGGAGATGGTCAATATGATCGATACGCAGAGGAGCTTTGAAGCCCTGCAAAAAGTCATGACCACTTCCAAGGAAATTGATGATAAAGTAATTCAAAAGGTCGGGACTTATACTTAATCCACGCAAGCAGTAAGGAGAATTAATCATGATGCGTTCATTATGGACTGCGGCTTCAGGAATGATTGCCCAGCAAATGAATATCGACGTCACTTCCAATAATCTGGCCAACGTAAATACGGTTGGTTTCAAAAAGAGCCGGGCCGAATTTGAGGATCTGATGTATCAGAATTTGAAGATCGCCGGAAACGAGACCGGGGGGGGGCAGAGAACTCCTACCGGCATGCAGATCGGCATGGGGGTCAGGCCGGTTTCGGTGCACAAGATGTTTTCCCAGGGAGATTATGAGAATACAGGCAATCCGCTGGATCTGGCCATCGAAGGCGACGGTTTTTTCCGGGTCACAAACACTGACGGCGAGGATGCTTACACCCGGGCCGGAGCCTTTAAACTGGATGACGAAGGGCAGATAGTAACTTCCAATGGTTACCCGCTGCAGCCCGAATTCAATGTGCCGCCCGAGACTCAGAATGTGGTTGTAAGCGAGGACGGCCATCTGGCTGCCCTTAACAAGGCCGGAGAGGAGCTGGCGGCCATGGATATACCCCTTTATACCTTCGTCAATCCGGCCGGACTGAAAAGTATAGGCCGCAACCTGTTTATTCCGACCGAAGGTTCGGGTGACGCCACTGAGGGAGTGCCGGGCGAGGAAAATGTGGGCACTATCGGACAGGGCTTTTTGGAGATGTCCAATGTGGAGCTGGTGGATGAAATGGTGAATATGATTGTCGGGCAGCGCGCGTATGAAATAAATTCCAAGGCGATCAGCACGTCGGACCGCATGCTGCAGACCGCAACCAATATGAAGAGGTAATCAGACAAGGAACTGAAAATTCCCGGAGTTAAAGTATGTTTATTTATCCGCGATCAAAAACAGGCAGAATGGTTTGCCGCTGTGTTTTGCCGGCGCTTTTTGCAGTGCTTGTTTGGGGCGTGTTTAATGATGTCCGGGCAGGCAATAATTTCATGATCAAGAAAAATGCCTGCGCGTCAGGAGATTTTGTCCGTTTTGGAGACATTGCCGATCCCGCGAGCCAGGCCGGAAAAGCGGTATGGGCGGAAGTAAAAAACCGCAAGTTGTGGAAAACCCCGGAAAATAAAAGACGCATAGCCTTTAACCGCGGCCAGCTGCAGCGGATAATGGCCGAGAAAGCTCCGGATCTGGCCGATCATTGCCTGTATCCCAGGGAACTTTTGCTGCAGCAGGGGAATAAAGTGCTTGGTCCTGATGATTTGCAGTCCATGGTGGTCAAATTTTTGACTCCATATATAAAAGACCGCGGGGAAGAGATCGAATTCAGGGAATTTCGTCTGCCGGAAGCTGTCTTCATGCCTAATGACGCGGATGAAGTTGTGCTGGAAAAGGGCTCCTCTGAAATAGAACCGGGGCGGAACAGTTTCCGGATCAAGGTCAGGGATGGCTATGGAGATGTACGCAACAGCTATACAGGCAGTGTTTTTATTGATGTCTGGAAGACTGTTCCATGTTCAGCCCGGCCCATCAATCGCCGCGAGCCGATAACCATGGACGCGGTTCGTTTCGAGCGGAAAAATCTGGCCTATATCCGGGGCGGTATCTGGGACGGCAAGACCGGGAAGTGGATGGCTTCGCGGTCCATGGGAGTGGGACAATGCCTGACCAAAAAATATTTGGATCCGTTGCCGGTCCTGAAACGGGGAGAAAAGGTGGATCTTGTATACGAAGGAGATTTTGTCCGGCTTATGGTTCCGGTCGAAGTTCTTGCCGATGCCGGCAGTGGTGATACGGTCAAGGTTTTGAACCTGCGGAGCGATAAAGAAATAACCGCCCGGGTTCGGGATAGCGGGACCGTGGTGGTCAGATAATTCTGCCCGGAAAATGCTGTTTTCGATTAATTTTGAATTAACGGGCCAAAATAGGGTAATTATAAATGGAGGATGGAAATATGTTAAGCGTTTCGCGCACTGTAATAATGTTTGTCGCAGCGGCTTTGCTTGCGGCCTGTGCCCCGGCGACGCATAAAAGCACTCCGCAGCCGGCCATGACTCCTCCTCCGCCGGAAAAGAGCGAACGCCAGATGAGAGAGGAAAATCCGGGTTCGCTTTTCAGCGGCAACCAGGCCGAATATCTGTTCAGCGATAATCGGGCCCGACGGGTGGGGGATATTGTCCGGGTAAGCGTGATTGAAAATTTATCGGCCAAAAATGAGGCCAGTACCGACGCGGACAGGAGTTCCAGCGTGGAACTTGGGGTGCAGAATATGTTTGGCATGGAACATGTGCGCGCATTTCCTCTGGGCTCCGTTTTAGGGGCCGGTCCGAACTCGGGGCCGCGCGGAGAAGTAGGCTCGACTCCCATGCTCAAAGCCGGATCTTCCAGTAAATTTGCCGGGGACGGAGAAACCGAGCGCGGAACCGAGATAACCACGACTGTAGCCGCTCGGGTGGTAAAAGCTCTTGGCGGAGGGCTTCTGCAGATCGAAGGGGCACGGCAGCTTAGAGTAAACGATGAAACGCAGATAATAGTCGTTCGGGGATTGATCCGCTCCGAGGATATCGGCCCCAGAAACGCGGTTACTTCCGATTACCTGGCTGATGCCCATATCGAAATATACGGTCAGGGGATTATAACCGACAAGCAGAAGCCCGGCTGGCTGGCAAGGCTTTTGGATAACGTCTGGCCCTTTTAAGCACTCTAGTGAGCATGTTTTTGTTTAATGTCTTGAAAAATATTGCCCGGAAACCCGGTATGCTCTGGAAAATTATTTTCCCGGGAATGGAAGGCTCATGTTTTATAAATTCGGATTATGTAAAGCGGGTGAAAAAATGCGCAAAATAATATTTGGCATTCTGACGTTGTTCTTCTTTTTTATTTCAGCCCAGGAAGCCTTTAGCGTGCGCTTGAAAGATGTCGCTTCTTTCAGCGGCGTTCGGACCAATCAGCTGGTCGGATACGGGCTGGTAGTCGGTCTGTCCGGAACCGGGGACAAAAGCGGAATGGATTTCACCTCGCATACAATCCATAATATGCTGGAAAAAATGGGCGTGCGGGTAAATCCAGATGATTTGCAGGTAAAAAATGTCGCCGCGGTCATGGTTACAGCGGATATGTCGGCTTCGGCCAAACCCGGGAGTAAAATAGACGTGTCTGTTTCCTCCATAGGGGACGCCAAAAGTCTTTTGGGCGGGGTGCTGGTGCAGACGCCTTTAAAGGGAATCGACGGCAAAATTTACGCTTTGGCCCAGGGTCCATTGATTGTCGGCGGATATGCCGCCGGAGGTGACGCCGCGACCACCAGCAAAAATGTGCCCACTGTCGCCAGCATACCGGACGGAGCAACTGTCGAGCAAAAAGTTCCATTTGAATTCAACACCCAGGATTTCGTCACCGTTAATCTGAATGTCCGCGATTTCTCAACCACCAGTCAGGTAGTGGGCAAGATAAACGCCAGTTTCGGATCGAACACGGCCAAGGCGGAAGATATCGCCACAATCAAGATTGATATCCCGGGTTCTTTTAAGGGTAATCTGGTTCCATTTCTGGCCGCGCTGGAAAATCTGAAGGTCAGCCCGGAAAACAAGGCCAGGGTCGTAGTCGATGAAAAGACCGGAACCGTGGTTATGGGCAGTTCGGTAAGCATTTCTCCGGTGGCTATTGCTCACGGCAATTTGAACATTACCGTTCAGGAGCAGCCGCAGGTGTCCCAGCCGGAAGCGTTTTCCCAGGGTGAGACCGTTGTCGTGCCCCGGACCGAGATGGAAGTGAGCGAGGAAGAACGTCAGCTTATGATGGTTCAAGGGGCGACGATTAAGGAAATGGTGGATGGATTGAACAGAATAGGGGCCTCACCCCGCGATTTGATCTCCATACTCAAGGCTTTGAAATCCGCCGGAGCGCTGCATGCCGAATTGGAGGTGATTTAAATGAGTGTGCTCAGTCAGCCGGGTATGCCAGTCAATGGACTGGGCGCGGATGATGCCCAGAAACAGGCCAGGATCAAGGAGATTAGCCGCGATCTGTCCCGGGAAAATTCGGAGAAGGTGTTACGCGATGCCTGTTCCGAT
The DNA here is from genome assembly GCA_051748085.1 of Thermodesulfobacteriota bacterium. Lineage (GTDB taxonomy): Bacteria > Desulfobacterota > Desulfovibrionia > Desulfovibrionales > Desulfonatronovibrionaceae > CAYNNQ01. The sequence goes on along the minus strand of JBNJHA010000028.1, from coordinate 4,181 downwards.
TTTGAAGCCATTTTTATTAAAAAGATGTGGGAGCAGATGAAATCCACGGTTCCCAAGGAGGGGTATCTGCACAGCAAGCATGAAGATATGTACCTTTCCATGTTTGACCATGAATTTTCGAAAATGATGTCCCGGGAACAGGGCATCGGCCTGGGCGACATGCTTTTTGATCAGCTTAAATCCAGACTGGAAAAAGCCAGCGATGACAACGGCCCGGAGTTGGACACCAGTATTGAACCGCCGGTTGAAAAAAGCGGGGATGAACTTTCCGGGGCTGAATCCAAGCAGGACTACTTCGCGGAAATAAATCCGGTTTTGGACGGTATAAAGGATCCCGGAGTCCGGGCGGACGTTTTGGCCCGGCATATTGAATCCGTTTACGGAGATTCCAAGGGAGGAATCGCTCCGGACAGCATTCGCATACAACGCCCGGATCAAAGCGAAAACAATCCGTACTCTCCGTCTCTGATGCCGGAGATGAACTGGCCGGCCGCGGGCAGGATCAGTTCGGAATTCGGCTGGCGGGACGATCCCTTTAGCGGCAAAAAGGCATGGCATGCCGGTGTTGATATAGCTGTTGCCGAAGGCACGGAGATAAATTCCTGTTGGCCCGGAAAGGTGGTCTTTTCCGGGAAGAACGGCGGATACGGTAATATGGTGGTAATCGAGCATAAAAACGGCTGGAAGAGCTATTACGGGCATAATCAGCGCAATCTGGTCCGGGAAGGGCAGTTTGTGCAGGATGGCCAGAAAATTGCATTATCAGGAGATACAGGGAGATCCACCGGTCCGCATCTGCATTTTGAATTGCGGCAGGGGGACCAGGCCTGGAATCCCGAAATGATCCGCGAACGAGTTCTGGCCGGACGTTCCATAGGCAGTTCGGATATAAGCTGATCCGCGGACCAGGGAGTTTATCGTAAATAGTGCAAGCTGTAATCCGGGAGAAAATATGAACAATTATCTGCTTACGACCTTATCCCGCCTTAATAAGGGCTTTGTCCTTCTGGATGTTTTGTTGCGGGAAGAATTTTCCGCTTTAAAGGGGCATGATACGAAAAAAATTGCCGCCGTGGAGTTTTCCGTCCAGGAACTTTTGCAGCAATTGATGCGCGAAAAACAGATTTTGAGCCGAAATATAAAAGAAAAAGGCTTTGATTCCTTAAATGAATGGCTGCATAAGAATCCGGAAGAAGAAAAAACAGCAAAAATATGGGAGCGGACAAAAGAAAAGGAGCAGCAGGCGGCGGTGCAGGGGGCCAAGAACAATAAGCTGGCCAATGCCCTTGCCGAGCAGAGCAATATGCTGCTCGGGTTCTTTTACGATCAGTTGTCCGTGGAACAGGAGGACGTTTATTCTTCCCGGGCCACATTTGCCCGGCGCAGAAAAGATGCGGGGATTATCCGCGGGAGACTCTGATGTCCGGAATTGGAACCATACTTGATATTGGCAGAAAGGCTCTGTATGCCTCGCAGACTTCCCTGGAGGTAGTCAGCAACAATATAGCCAATGTGAACACCAAGGGCTATCATCGCCAGGAAGTGCTCCTGGAGGAGTCTCTTTCCCTGGATTTAAAGCCGGGCCAGATCGGCACCGGAGTGGACGCCAAGGAAGTAATCCGCCATTTTGATCAGTTTATAGAAAATCAGTACAACACCCAGTCCGGATACCGGGAAATGTGGGATAAATTGAACCAAAGCCTCGGGGATGTGGAAATCCTGTTTGATGAATCCGGCACTGGCGGAACAAACGAGGCCCTGGCTCAATTTTTTAAGAACTGGCAGGATCTTACGGTCAGCCCTGATTCACAGAGCGTACGTACCGCCTTGCTTGGAAATTCCGAAACGTTGGTCAAGACCGTGAATCAGACGGTCGGCAATTTAAAGGATGTTCAAGCCCAGATGGACAATTATATCGCCCAGGATGTTGACCGGGTAAATGATATCGTAGAAGAAATCGCGAAACTGAATAAGCAGATAAACCTGCATGAAGTAGAGGGGCAGATAAACGCCAATTCCCTGCGCGATCAGCGCGACAGTCTGGTCCGGGAACTGAGCGAAATGATGGATATCAAGTACATCGACAACGGCATTGGAAACGTGACCGTATTGACTGAGGCCGGGCATACCCTGGTGGACGGCCAGGATTATTTCCGGGTTGCTTTTGAAGGACCGCAGTCTTTTGCCGATTTGCAGGGCGACTCTGATTTTGACGGCAAGATTTATTTTCAGGGCGCTTCCAGCAATGAATATACTGTTGAGGTGGTAACGACCGGGGATGCTGACGGAGACGCCGAATATAAAGTTTCCATAGACGGCGGCCAGACCTGGCTCGAGGACGAAAACGGCAATGATACCTTCGCGGCCAACGATTTTGATAATCGGATCAAGATACCGAACAGCGACGTGGAAGTATGGTTCGGAATGAGTGATGATTCCGGGGAAACAACGACCAGTGAGCTTTACGAGGGCGATCAGTTTACCATAGTTCCTAAAAAAGGTCTCTACTGGTATGAAAACAGCTCTTCCAAGGTAAACATCACCCCGCAGAAGATGCCCAACGGCATGCCCAATGAGCGGCGCATCACCAGCGGTTCCATGGCCGGATATTTCAATTTCCGGGACGCGAATGTCGGTGAATACGAGGAAAAGTTGAACGCGTTTGCCGAAAGCCTTGCCTGGGAGGTCAACCGGCAGCATACCCAGGGGGCCGGAGAGCAGCATTTTACTGATGTCCTGGGGACTTATTCGCTGCTTAATACAGGCACTCCGCTTGCCGATCCCGGGGCCGGACTGGAGTTCGGGGACAAGCTGGAGAAGGGAAACCTGATGCTCTATGTCTATGATTCGGACGGCAATTTGAATGATTCCGGATCGTTGGATTTTGATGACGCTACCCCGGGAATCCAGAATTTTGATCCCGATGCGCACAGCCTGGAGGATGTTGAAGAAGCGTTTGATAATGTAGATAATATTTCGGCAAGCATCGTTAACGGCCGTCTGCAGCTGCAGGCGGACGAAGGATATGATTTTGCCTTCGGGAACGACAGCAGCGGACTTCTTGCCGGGCTGGGCATAAATACCTTTTTTGACGGCAAGGATGCCTCGTCTTTGTCTCTCAACAGCAGCGTGCGTAATAACGTGGCGTTTATAAATGCCGGGCATGTCAACGGGGAAAACGAGAGCAATTCCGGGGACAACACCGTTGCCCGGTCCATTGCCAATCTGCAGGAAACCAGGGTGAGCATAAGCACGGTTTCCGAAGGCACTACCGTACAGACCCTGCAGGAATATTACGATTCCCTGATAGGCAAGGTCGGATCGGACAAGGATATGGCCCAGTTTAACTACGATTATAATAATTCCCTGGCCAAGGATTTGAACAGCCGGCAACAGGAAGTTTCCGGGGTAAACATGGATGAGGAAATGACCGATATGATCAAATTTCAGCAGTCATATCAGGCCGCCGCCAAGCTGATCACCACGGCGGACAAAATGGTCAATACCCTGCTGTCCATACGGCCCTGAACCGGAGGGAGGTAAATGAGATGACCATGCGCGTAACCCAGATGGATTTGTACGCGAATTTCATAAGCAATCTGAATTCGTCTTCCTCCAAGTTGATGGAACTCAACAATCAGGCCGCCAGCCAGAAAAAGATAAACCGGCCTTCGGATGATCCGGTGGGCACTATCCGAGTTATGGAATACCGGGATTCCATAGCCGCCCTCAAACAATACCGGGAAAATATTGATACCGGCAAGGGCTGGCTGGGACTGGCCGATGAAACCCTGATGCAGTCCAACGAGCTTTTGAGCCGGGCCAAGGCTATTGCCGAGCAGGCGTCCACCGGAACCTTGACCGCCGATCAGCGCCAGGGTTTAAGTTATGAGGCGGAACAGATATTCGAGCAGATGATAAGTCTGTCCAACACCTCTTATGAAGGAAAAAGCATTTTCGCCGGACAGCGGGTGGATGAAAACGCCTTTGAACGTGCTTTGAACGTCACCAGCAACAAGGACGACATCCAGGACGAGGACATCATCTCCATTACCGGCGAGAAGGGCGGGACTGTTTTGGTTCAGTTCGAGGATGACGGGACGGTGGATTCCACGGGAGGAGCAAATATAGGTTATCGTTATTCAAAGGATGGTGGCAACACTTGGACTACTGTTGATTCT
>JBNJHA010000027.1:0-28152 GCA_051748085.1 Thermodesulfobacteriota bacterium | reverse complement strand
GTATTTAGCCGGCAGGGAAAAAACCACCATTCTTGGAGTCATGACTTCCCGGACAATCTTCTTGTCCAGGAGAAGAATATTCAGAAGGGAAACTTCTTCGTTTGATTCTATCGCGCCGGTCTTGCGGGAAAGACTTATGGTTGCAAGCAAATCTTCTTCCGTGGCATGCGGGCCGGTATTCTTTTTTTCCAAAAAACGAACCATAACCCGAAAAACAACAATGACCGGCTTGAAGATCCCGACCAGAACAGTAAGCGGACCGGCAAAAAAAGGTGCCAGCCTGCGACAATAAACCACTCCGATTGTCTTGGGAAAAATTTCCGAAAAAATCAGAATAACCAGGGTGAACAATATGGAAAAATATATTAAATTGTCTTCACCCCACAATTTAGCGGCCGATGCGCCAGCAATGGCCGCTCCCACCGTGTGGGCCACGGTATTCAGGGTCAAAACCGCGGTTATTGGCTCATCAATTCTGTTGCGCAAGTCGAAAAGCTGAAAACCGCTTTTTTTATTCTGCTTTTTCAGCCGTTCAATAAATGTCCAGGACACGGAATATATCACCGCCTCCGCCACCGAACAGAAAGCGGAAACGCCTGTAGCCAAGAAAATGGCCAATATCAATTCCAACATGGTGATTAAAAATATCAAACCCCGCCCGGCGGTGCAACAAAAAACTTAGTGTTGACCAATCAGCGGATTGTTCTATAGGTAGTTCTTTTCCGGAAACTCAAAAATTTCCGGATTTAAAAATATCAAGTTTCCGATTCCGAATAAAAGACATCTTGCGGGCATAGCCCGTTAACCGTTATTCTGCAGGCATTTATGGCCATCAAAAACATCATCCTGGACCGTGACGGAACAATAATAGAAGATCGGCATTATCTGCACGATCCGCGCCTTGTCCAGCTAATTCCGGGATCCGCGGAGGGACTTGCCCTTCTCTGCGCCCGGGGATATTCCCTTTTCATCGCCACCAATCAAAGCGGCATCGGTCGCGGCTATTTTTCTGAAAAAAATTATCTCGCCGTTCAGGACGAATTGCACGATCTGTTGCACCAAAAGGGGGTTTGTATAAAAAAAAGCGTATTCTGTCCGCACGCGCCGGACAGGAAATGCTCCTGCCGCAAACCATCCACTGGATTATGGACGGAGCTCAGAAATAAATTCGACCTTGATCCCGCGCAAACAGCCGTTATCGGCGACAAAATAAGCGATGTGCTCTTCGGACGCTTTTGCGGGTTAAAAAAAACAATACTGGTCCTCACGGGGCACGGCCGCGAACAGGCTCTCACCTCCGGTTTGAAACTCCCGGAAAAAGACGATTGGACTTTTGTCCAGGATGATTCACCGCAAAAGCCGGATATTTTGGCCCGGGATCTAGCTGCCGCCTGTCAGGCTATTTTAAACGATTAGTCCGGATTATTTCATGCGTATAGGATTTGACGCCAAAAGATATTTCCTGAACAGGACCGGGCTTGGAAATTACGCCCGAAATACATTGAATTCCCTGGAAAAATTTCATCCGGAAAATGAATACATCCTCTACACTCCGCAAATCTCAAAGGGCGTTGCCAGCCCGGCCTCCAGAACAAAAATTTGCCGTCCACGCAAAAACGGCAAGGCGGGTTCGGCTTTCTGGCGTACTTTCAGGCTCGGACCAAAAATCCGCAAGGACAGGCTCGATGTTTTTCACGGACTTTCGCATGAATTGCCGTTGGGGATAAACAAGGCGGGTTGCGCGAGCGTTGTAACCATGCACGACCTTATATTCATGAAATTGCCGCATCTATACCCGGTCACAGATTCGCTGATATACCGCGTGAAATACAAAGCCAGCTGCAATGCCGCGGACATGGTCATCGCCATCAGCGAAAGCACCAAAAAAGACCTTATCAAATATTTCGGCATTTCCGAGGACAAAATCCGGGTCGTATACCAGTCCTGTGCTCCGGAATTTTTTAAAATATGCCCTGAAAATATCTTTCGGAATACTTCACGCCGTTACGGTCTTCCGGACAAATTCCTGCTTTATGTCGGATCTCTGGCCCGGCGCAAGAACGTGCGCAAACTGGTGCAGGCTGTTTGCCGTTTGGACGCAAATGAGCTTTTGCCCCTGGTTCTCGTTGGCCAGGGACACAAAAAATATGTACACTCCATATTCAAAACCGCGGCCGAGCACGGCCTGGAAGATAAAATCCTACATCTGAAAAATGTATCCAATGCGGATCTCCCGGCCCTTTATCAGGCAGCCGAAATATTTATCTACCCTTCTCTGTACGAAGGATTCGGCATTCCAGTCCTTGAGGCTCTGGCCAGCGGGACTCCGGTAATCACCTCGGACAACTCCTGTCTGAGGGAAGCCGGAGGACCGGGATCTTTGTATGTAAACCCCGCTTCTCCCGATCAAATCAGGGATGCCGTACTCAAAATCATGGAAGACAACAAGCTGCGGGAAAAAATGGTAGAACAGGGTCTAAGTCATGCGCACGGCTTTAAGCCGGAAAAAACCGCTGAAAATCTAATCCGCGTTTATCGGGAGATACTTTAAATGCCGGGCAAAAACAGGCTGTCCTTTCCGTCCGGAAAAAAATGGGTCTTTTTTCGCTTAAGTTCCCTGGGAGACATAGTCCTTGCAACCGGCGTTCTTGACTATCTGACCCTCGAACATAATCTGGACATAAGCGTTGTCACCCGCACCGCCTTTATGCCGGTATTTGAAAATAATCCGCATATAAAAAACGTTTACGGCACCAGTGAACCGGAACTGGTCAAATCGGCCTGGAAAACCACCTGTCTGAAAATTATCCGTACTTTCCCGGAACACGGTCTGGTTGATCTGCACGGCAGCCTGCGTTCAATGAAGCTCAGACGATTATGGCCCGGGGATGTGCTTTCTTACCCCAAATTGAACTTGAAACGCAGATTGTACAGATACATGAAAGACCCATGGTCCGGAAAGGCGCTGAGGGCCATGAATGTTCCCCAGCGCTACTTTTCGGCATTCGGAACGCCGCCCGCGGCAAAACTTCTAAGGCCGAACATTTACCTGCGGCAAAAAGAAATGGACTTTGCCCGAAAAACAATCAACCAGCTGGCAATAAAGTCGCCTTTTGTCTGCATTCATCCTTATGCCACGCACAAAGCCAAAGCCTGGCCCGCGGACAAATGGACCGACTTCATTGCCCTGCTTGATAAAAAAGGGGTGGACTGGCTTATACTCGGGCAAAACCCTTCGCGCTTAATTGACGACAACCCCCGCGACCTTACCAGTCGGACATCCCTGCGGGAGACATCCGCCCTTATCGCTCAAAGCTGCCATCTGGTCACGGCTGATTCCGGTCCGATGCATGTTGGAACGGCGGTTAAAACTCCCGTTACCGCCCTGTTCGGTCCGACAAGCCGGGAGTGGGGATTTTTCCCAAGCGGGGAAAAAGACACCGCGATCCATCTGAACAAGCCGTGCAGTCCGTGCACCCTGCACGGCAGGGCCACATGCCGCCGGGGTCTTCAATGCATGAACGAGATTACCCCGCAAATGGTTATGCGCTCCATTGAAAAAACATTGTAATTATTCAATACATTAAAAAGTTCTTATCCGGAAATTCAAAAATTCCGCAAAATTTAGAAATATCAAGTTTCCATCCGGATGCTGAAGCCGACCTTTTTAATCTCCCGCGATCCAGGACAGCATTTGTTGAATCCTCTCCGCTTCCTCAGGCTTGTCCCGCTTCAGGCAGCCAACGGCGTAGACTTCCGCTTTTTTTTTAAGCACGCATAATACGCTTTTTCTCTGTTCCGGTGTTATGTCGCGCTCAAGCAGACCGACAAGAGCATACACGCGGTAAAGATCCAATCCGATTATGCTATTGGACAATTGATCCGCGTGTCCTCCAGTCTTGGCCACTAGAGAAACGGGCAACAGACCTGCCGGATACTTTGTCAGGATACGCAGCCAGAATTCATAATCCTCGCAGGCCGGAAGATCCTCGCGAAAATACCCGAACTCCTTCACGATATGACTGGAAAACATGGAACAAGACGGGCTTATCAGGCACAAATCAAGCGCCGGCTCAAATATCCAGCCGGATGGCTTCATATGCTTGACGGCCGGGTTTACTCGCTTGTTCTTGCGTATCCATATTTCATTGGTTTGGGACAGGACCCACCCGCCCTCGAGCATAAATTTCACCTGACGCTCCAGTTTTTCCGGAAACCACCAGTCATCGGAATCCAAAAGAGCTATGAACCGCCCCCGGCTGACTGCGAGCCCCGAATTCCGCGCGGCGGATACGCCTCGGTGCTGTTGATAAAAATATCTAATGCGTTTATCGTCATATTTTTGCACAATCCGGGCGCTGCCGTCGGTTGAACCGTCGTCCACAACCAGTAGTTCAAAATCGGCAAATGATTGGGAGAGGACCGAATCAATGGCCCGCTCAAGGCTCCAGGCCCGGTTGTAAACCGGCATTATTACGGATATCAACACATGCGCACCATTCAGGTTATAAATGTTCGCTGGTTTAACGCGACGGCTTGGTATGCACTTTTCCTGGCCGGATTGCTCAGGGATAGAGGCCATCCGGTTCTGGTCATAGCTCTCCCGGACACCCCGCCGTACCAAAAAGCCAGGGAGTTGGGTCTTGATGTACGCCCTCTTTCGTTGAACAGCGCCAATCCTTTTAAGCTGCTCCAAGTATATCTTGATCTAAAAAAAATCGTCCGCGAATTCAAACCGGATGTAGTAAATTGTCACCGCGGGGAGGCATTTTTCCTCTGGCCTCTTTTGCAGACCGGAAAGAAAAAATTCGCGCTGATAAGAACCCGCGGGGATCAGCGGCCGCCCAAAAATAATTTTTTCAATAAAATCCTGCACAAATATCTCTGTCAGGCGGTAATCGTCACCAATACGAGAATGAAAAAACATTTTGCCGAAAAATTTCGGCTCGCCCCCAAAAAGCTGCATATGTCTCTTGGCGGGGTTGATGAAAACATATTCTATCCCCGGGACAATGCGCGAAATGATATCCGCTGTAAATTCGGCTTTGCTGAAAAATGTCTTGTCCTGGGATTAGTGGGCCGTTTTGACACGGTCAAGGGGCAAAAAGAATTAATCGAAAGCGTGGGCAGACTCTATCATGGGAGAAAAATCCGTAACCTGCGTCTTTTTTTAATCGGCTTTTCCTCGGCAATTACGGAAGAAACCGTTCGCGGCTGGATCAGCCGCAACAATCTGGACTCAATCTGCAGGATAAGCGGTAGCGTGGACTGCCCGCCCGAGTATATAAGCGCCCTGGATCTGGCGATAATAAATTCGCAGTGGTCGGAGACAATCGCCCGGGCCGCGCTGGAAATAATGGCCTGCCAAGTCCCGCTGATATCAACGGACGTCGGCGTCATCCCGGATCTTCTGCCGGCAGAGGCACTATTCAAACCCGGTGCTCCCAGGCAGTTGGATAACGCCATACTTAAATTCCAAGCCAAAGCAAAGAGAAAGGAAATCCTTGCAAAAGAATCCGAACGTATCTCCCGGCTGACCGCAGAAAATTTCGTAAACAAAACGCTTGCGGTTTACCGCAATGCCTCCGGAACACAACCCCGGCCGCAAATTTGAACTTCAAAAAAACAAAGGGCCGATAATATCCGATTCTTATCCGAAAATTCAAAAATTTCCAAATGATAACTATTCAGCACACCAAAAAAGTTTACCGATTTTTTTGCATAAACTTGCGACAGGCCGCCCGGTTTTCTTATGCACTCTTAAAGGGAGAAACCGGACCGCGGGAATGTGTATATAAATAAAATTTCCAAACAAATATGCCCGCACGACTTTTTGCCCGCCTCCAGGCCAGCGAGTCCGGAGGGGGCAGGCATCACCATTCAGCGGGCATTAGAAAACCGCAGGCCGAAAGCATGAGGAGCAAAAAGTTTGCTGAACAGATACTCCAAATTTAGAAATATCAAATTTTATGTTCGAAAATAAGTTTTTTCTGTTTAACAAAGAAATTAAGGGATTACGAAAATTGACGCAGTTAAACTGAAAAAGGGCCATTTCCGGATAGAAACCATCTAACAGGTCAAATGAAATCCGGCAGCGACATCGACGCCTTTAGCGAGCAAACCATTTACTCTATTAACGGCTTTTGCAGTCGGCATTTCCTCCATCAGTATCCCTTCGGACGCAAATTTTTCCCGAACTTCGGGCAGCACTTTCATCATCCCCGGCTTGCCCTGACCGAAAACAACCGCCTCCGGAGCAGCCTGGAATATATCCCGGATATCTCCGAGAGAAACCCTGTGTCCGCTTGCCCTGAACCATGAGGAGACAACCTCGCCGCGGACAATCTTTAAATCTTTGGTGTACACCTGCCCGTCAATAATCATCTTTCCAAAAGAATACTTCGCAATCTGCATTTTACCTCCTCAAGCCGCAAAAAATCGATAAACAAATACCGTGAAATATGGCTTTTCAGGAAACAAAAAGGTAATCACGCTCCCGGCGGTAGCCTTTAAAACGCATAAAATCGTGAATTTTCCTTCTCGCCCCCCTGCTTCCGACATAGGAAAGAATAAACAGTCTTCCGGGTGGAGGCAAATCGGAGAGCGGTTTCACGGGGGGATTCGACACCCGGGAAATGCGCTTTTCGGACAGGTCAAAACAGGAACATACCCGCACCTCCTGCTCTAAAAGAGGCTGCAGCTTGCGGCGCACTGTTCTTCCGGCACCAAGCACACCCACCTTTGGATTCGTCCCTAATTTTCCTTTCAGCCAACGGGCCAGATATAAACTCTTTAATCTGTAGAAAGCATCCCGGGAATAACGCGAATCGCTGCGGGACAGCCTTTCGGGCCGATCATTCCAGAGCAGAAGTTTTTCCGGGAGCTTGCTGACTCTGACCGATGCATCCATGAGACGCAAAATAAATTCATAATCCTCTGGAAAATATCCGTCCAGAAAACCGCCGTGTTTCTGGATCAAAGATTTGCGAAACATTATGCTCGGATTGGGTATCAACAGTTCGACAAACCTCTGCACGCGCAACTCGTGCTCGTTGACCACGGAATTTATCCAGTCCACATAGAATGCATACCCGGCCGCTCTTTCGCGGTCGCCGCCAAAATCGACTCTGGAACCGACCAGCCCGATACCCGGATTGGCAAGCAGAAAATCAGACTGCTTTTCAAGCCTGTCGGGGCGGCAAACATCATCACTATCCATGCGGGCCACATACTCGCCTTCAGCCATTTGTATCCCGAAATTCATGGCTTTGACCACTCCGGCGTGTTCGCGGGAATACAGCCGAAAACGATGATCGTGTTCAGTCCACTGCCGGATTATTTCGGCTGTACCATCATCGGAGCCGTCATCTATGACTATAACTTCAAAATCAGAGAAAGTCTGGCCTTTCAGACTTTCAAGACATAACGACAGGCATGGACGGGAATTAAAACAGGGAACTACTACTGAAACCAGGGGAGGCATGGATATCTGCTTTCCTTGTAACTATTCAGTTCTTATCCGGAAATTCAAAAATTTCCGGATTTAGAAGTATCACGTTTCCAATTCGAAAATGAGATTTTTTCCTGTTTAACAGGGAAATTGAATAATTATGAGCGAACGTATCTTAATACGTAATCGAATAATTACGAAAGTTGACGCTGTTAAACTGGAAAAGGGCCATTTCCGGATGGAAACTATCCAACACACGAAAAAAAAGTTCCCCGGATTTTCTGCCGGTCGTATGCCTCAAGACGCATAATCCACGCGTCTTCATTATTGTCCTCGTAATATCCCTTGCGCACGCCGGCCTTTTCAAAACCCAATTTGGAATAAAACGCCAACGCCGGCTTGTTCGAAGGCCGAACTTCAAGAAATGCCGGCCCGGGTCGGCCATATTCATTTTCAAAACGGGCAAACGCTTTGTTTATCAGTACGGAACCGATTTTACGCCGTTTATACTCTCTTTTGACCGCAATATTCAGAATTTCCATTTCAATCGGAGGATAAAAACAGGTAATAAAGGCGATGAGTTCATTATCGGCCAGCATCCCCAGGCCGAAAGCATGTTCCTGAATAAAAAAGGACAAATATTCTCTTACTCCCCAGGCAAGCGTGAAGCTTTCCTGCTCCAGGCCGACAAGTTCTTTTGCCCGAGTAAAATCCAAATCAACGAGTGTAAACAACTTTTAACTCCTCGCGTGAATCCGGACAAAAATTTTATTCGCCGCGGACAAACCGGGGTGGATTATCCAGGATTTCCGGCAGACAGATACAAATTCCATTTTTATCTGAATTTAAGGAAACCTCAGCCTTGAGGGCATTTTTGAGGCCTGTCATGGTCTCCTCCGGAAAACCGGATTCGACCGGCTTCATTCCCAGGATATCAAAACAGGCTCCGTTATTCCGGAAAGCTGCGGAAACAGTTATTTCCCTAGCCTCATCGACATTGTTCAGGGCAAACAGGATTGCTCTGAACAGCAAAAGTTCCAGGAGAAATGGATCTGATTGAATATCCACGGACTCCATTTCACCGCGGACAAGTTTACACTCCCTTAGCGCGGCAAACCGCTCGCACAGGGAGAGCATAAATTCTGTCATTTTTCCCGTGTCAATTTTATTCAATGGTTCATCCACACTATGGGCAAAGGAATTCATGTTTTTGATTATTCCGTTCCCCCTGCGAATCTGATGCAAAATTCTCGCGCAAAGTTTGCGGGTATGATCCACATCAAGCGCATTGCCTTCTTCCTGGGCTATCTCAATCAGATCATCCATTAATCCGGCCGTTTCATAAACAGTGGCCAGAACATTCTTAAGTTCATGCGAGATTGATGCGTTTATCTGTCCGAAAAAAACCAGTCCATCCGCGCCCAATTCATTCAATTCCGATTGCATTACCGAGCCTCCTATTTACCCGCTGCCGCGGATGCTTCATTAATTTTTTTAACCAAAAGCTCTATACTCACCGGCTTGACCAAATAGAATTCCCCTTCGGCAGACCCTCTTTCAAAATCCTCCTGAGAACCGTGCCCGGTCATAAAAATAAAACGCATATCGGGCACGATATTTTCAATCCTTTTTTTTAATTCCAACCCGCTGATGCCCGGCATTTTTACATCCAATACGGCAATGTCAAATTGATTGGGAGCCTTTTCCAGCGCCTGTTCCGCTGAAATGGCCCAGTCAGCTTCTATGTCTCTCAACTCCAGGCGTTCCACCAGAGTGGTCACCAATTCTTTTTCATCATCTACCAGAAGTACCCGCATATTAATTGCCCTCCATCCTTATTGGCAGTTTTATTTTAAACACCGTTCCTTTTCCGAGTTCACTCTGGACATTGACTCTTCCTCCAATTTTTTGAACCAGTCCGTAAGTAATGGACAAGCCGAGTCCGGTCCCGCCTTTATTCTTCTTTGTGGAAAAAAACGGTTCAAATATCTTTTTAATATCCTTCTCGGGGATTCCGCATCCGGTATCCCTTATTTCTATGCCTACCCAACCCGGTTTATCCACATTGGCCCGGATGGTCAGCCGGCCATCATGTTCAATCGCCTGATACGCGTTATTGATAAGATTTATAAACACCTGCTGCAGTTTTCCGCGATCCGTGACTATTTGCGGCACATCGTCATCAATTTTAACATCCTGAATTATATTTCTGTATTCGCTCTCCTTTTTCAAAAAGCTCAAAACCTCGGAAACCAATTCCCGGATGTCCACCTTCTGGATCTCGACCTCCAAATGCCGCGCAAATCCCAGAAGCTGTTTGGTAATGGCACCGCAGCGCTCGACAGAGGATATGATGGAATCAATCGACCGGGTAACCTTGGGATCTTCCTTGTACTTGTCGCTGAGCGTGAAAATATCTTTTACCAGTCCGGCCTTTTCATTGATGACCGCTAGAGGATTATTTATCTCATGCGCTACTCCGGCCGCCAGTCTGCCTATCGAGGCCAGCCTGTTGGTATGCTCCATACGGTGCAGGGTTCTCATCCTGGTCTGATCCGCGTAAAAAACTTTGTTCACCATATAAGTCGAAATACCGAGTATAACAATAAGAATCACGCTTATGCTGCCGACAAAAAACCAGAGCAGGTCATTGCGCAGGGACACCCAGGTATTCATCATGTATTTTTCATGCCGGACAATAACCAGTATATACGGAGAATTCTCAATATACGCGTAGCCGATCAGAATGTTCTCACCTTTTTTGTCTTTTGTTTCAAAGACTTTTGTATAATCCGAATACGGAGGTACAGGCAAATTGCTGTCGTTCAAAATTTTACCATAAAACCGGGATGGAGTCTGCAGTATTCCCTCCTGGTTGATCACAAAGGCATCGCTTTCCTTGCTCAGTTCCATGCCGGTAATTATTTCGATCAACTTTTTTATGTCCAGGGTCCCCCGGAGGATAAAAGGTTCTCCATTCGATCTTTCTCCTTTAACCGCTATAATCATATGCGGCTCTTTACGATATCCCAGAAAGACATCGCTTATATACATTCCGTTTTTAACGGTTTTGACAAACCAGTCCTTGTCAGCGTAATTGCGCCCCCGTAGATTAAAAGGACCAGCGTACACTATCTGCTTCCCGGAAGGTAAAAGTACGCCCAGATCAACAAAACCGCCGAAACCAAACTTCAAATTGCGCAGCATCTCTTTTAAATGCGCTTCATCGGTCAGGCCTTCATATTTGGTTTCCTTGACGATAAACCTGAGAGCCGCTCTCCTTTCATCAATAAAATAGGCGAGAGTACGCCGGGCGTTTGAGGTCTGGCGCACAGTCCTCAGTTTAGCCTCCGACTTCAAGACATGCAGGCTTAGCTGAAAATCGGCCAAAAACAGCACGCTTAAGGGAATAAGCGATACAGCCAGCAAAAGGACCACGGAAAGCACCCAGATTCGCCCGTAATTGAAAAGCGGCTGGTAGGGTTGGGATTCAAACCTGTAATCCCAAAAGCGTGGAAAGAGCTTAATAAAAAAATTTTTCTCGTGCATAGTTCTCCCCCCGCATCATTCTCCGGACTTTTTTATAATCTCGGCCAGTTCCTTAATATCCACGGGCTTGTTCATATACGCGAAAGCCCCCAGGTTAAAGCACTTCTCCTTGTCCTTTTCATTCCCGTGACCGGTCAGAATAATCACGGGCAGGCCCGGCAAAATTCGGCTTGTCTCGCGCAGCACTTCAATTCCGTCAATCCCGGGCATGCGCAGATCCAGGACCATTGCTTCGTAAGTTTCATTTTGAACCATATCTAAGGCGGACTCGCCATCATACGCCACTTTGGCCTTTATCCCACGAATATCCAGTCTTTCGGCTAAAGTATCAACAAAATCACGCTCATCATCGACCAACAAGACCAATTTTTTTTCCATTTTTTTTAACCTCATTCTTGACATTCATTTCACAAGCCAATAAAAATTAGCTCGTTCGTTGCAAAAAGAAACCTCAAGTTACAAAAAAGAACCTAAAAAGTAAAGGATGGTAACCATGAAAACAACAAGTATCGGACACGCCCTGGCCGGAGCAGGAGTGGCTGTCCTCTCGTCTCCCATTGCGGTCATGGCCGCCGAGGATGCCGCCGCTGGCGGCGGAGCCGTGAAGCCGTGGTGGTTTTGGCCTTTAGTCCTGCTTTTCTTCTGTTTTATTCTCGGAGTAGTCGCCGTCTTGGCCGGCGTTGGCGGCGGCGTGCTCTACGTTCCCCTGGTCAGCGGCTTTTTCCCTTTTCATATCGACTTTGTCCGCGGCGCCGGACTAATGGTCGCTCTGGCCGGAGCCCTTGCGGCCGGACCAGGTCTACTTCGAAGAAATCTCGCCAGTTTAAGACTTGCTTTGCCTGTCGCGCTGGTTGCCTCGACCTGTTCCATTGCCGGAGCGGTACTCGGATTATACTTGTCCCGGCTTAATCCGAATATCCTGCAAATCTGCCTGGGTGCTACAATTGTAGGCATAGCAGCTCTGCTTACATTTTCCAAGAACTCTGAACTGCCAGTCGTGGATAAACAGGATGCTATCGGACTCGCGCTGGGAATGCGCGGCGCTTTCCGGGATCAAAGCTCCGGGAATATAGTCGAGTGGAAAACGCACCGCACACTTCTGGGCCTGATTATGTTCATTTTCATAGGCGTGTTGGCCGGCATGTTCGGATTAGGTGCCGGTTGGGCCAATGTACCCGTACTCAATCTGGTTATGGGTGCCCCCTTGAAAATTTCCGTGGCCACTAGTAAATTTCTCTTGTCTATTACAGACACTTCGGCGGCATGGATATATTTGAATAAAGGCTGTGTAATACCCCTTATGGCCATACCATCCATAATCGGACTCATGCTGGGTTCGCTGGTTGGAGTCAAGTTGCTTGCCAAAACCAAACCCAAAGTAATCCGCATCATTGTCATCTCTGTCCTTCTCTTTGCCGGACTCAAGGCTATGGACAAGGGACTTGGACTCGGATTTCTCGGATAATCAGGAGGAAAAAATGACACAGACAGAAAAAGATATTACCGCTCCCCGCAAGGAACAGATAACATATGCCAATGTCCTTTCCGCAGGGGCCTGGACAGGAATATTCTTGATGACCGTAACCTATATACTCTATGTAACCGGAATTATAACCCCGCATGTGGATATAGACCTGGTTATCAACAACTGGGACAAAAACGTCCACGATTATCTGCAGATCACCAATTCCCCGTATGGATGGTCATGGGTTACCCTGCTCGGCAAAGGCGATTTCATTAACTTTATCGGCATGGTTCTTCTTGCCCTTATGACAATCCTTTGTTATCTAATTATACTCAAAGGGTACCTGGCACGAAAAAACTTCACTTACGCCACCATCTGCATTTTGGAGGTACTGGTACTCGCCTTGGCAGCCTCGGGGATATTCGGATCCGGCGGACACTAAACCGTAAAAATTAATCCGGGAGAAAATCATGAACAAAAAATTAAAAATCCTGCTAGTGGACGATGAACAGGAATTTTTGAATTCCATTTCCGAGCGGGTCAAATTGAAAGGCTTTGATCCGGTTATGGCCAATAGCGGAGAAGAGGCCCTGAAGATACTGAAAGAAGAAAAATTTCATGCCGCGGTCATTGACTTGAAGATGCCGGGCATGGATGGTTTGGAGACTATCAAAGAAATACGCAAGATTGATCCTTCCCTGCATACAGTCCTTTTAACCGGTTACGGCAATGAAAAAATCGAGGAAGCAACCGGAGCCATGGATTCCGCCTATTTCGAAAAAGGCGAAATGGACAGCTTCTGGGGCTATTTGAAAAAAGTCGCGCACAAGGTTGAAAATTCCATGGCTGCCGCTGGAATGGCCTCGCATGGTGACTGGGACGATGCCGCAAAAATCGAAAAAGAGGATGACAAATAAACAGCTTCTATAAAAATCCAGAATTTCAATACAAAAACCCCCTGGGCTTCAAGCTTACAGGGGGTTTTTGTATAATTATTGCAGCTAGTTTTTGTCCGGAAATGCAAAAATTGCCGAATTTAAAAATATGGTTCCTCGATATTGGGTGTGGTTTTTATTCGAGTGATCCTTTTTGATGTTCCTGACGAAAGGTTCGCATATTTTCTTGCCCTTTAATATTACGTCAAAATCCGCCTTTTATTCATTCCCGCCGGAAGGCGACAGACCGTCTCCGGTTAACAGCTTGACCGCACAAAATTCTCCGCACATGGCACATTCCTTTTTTCCGGAAAAATCCTTGCGTCTTGCAGCAACTTGTTTCGGATCCAGGGCCAATGCGGTCATTTTTTCCCAGTCCAGCTCCCGGCGAGCCACGGACATGGCGTTATTCCTTTGCACGTCAAGCGTCCTGTGCGAAGCCACTCCCGCGCTATGGGCCGCGACTCGCGAAGCTATAACCCCTTCCCGAACATCCCGGACATCCGGCAGGGTAAGGTGTTCGGCCGGAGTCAAATAACACAGAAAATCGGCGCCATGCATGGCCGCTACCGCGCCGCCGATTGCTCCGGAAATATGGTCATAACCCGGAGCGATATCCGTGGTAAGCGGACCCAATACATACAAAGGCGCGTTTGCGCACAAGCGTTTTATTCCCCTGATCTGGGCCGGAACTTCACTCAGCGGGACATGTCCGGGCCCTTCAATCATAACCTGAACGCCGTATTCCCGCGCTTTTACCGCCAAATCAGCCAAAACAACAACTTCCTCCCACTGCGGCCTGTCTCCGGCATCAACGCACGCTCCAGGGCGCATGCCGTCTCCCAGACTCAAGGTAACATTATACTTGGAAACAATCTTTAAAAGACGGTCAAAATCGGCGCATAACGGATTCTCGGCTTTATTTTCCTCCATCCAGCGAACCAGAAGAGATCCGCCCCGGGAAACCACGCCCATCACCCGCCCGGAATCCCTTGCCATTCGCGCCGAGCGCCTGGTAACTCCGCAATGGACGGTCATAAAATCAACACCCTGTATCGCCTGTTTTTCTATCTCCTCCCACAATTCATTGGCAGATATCTTTCCCGGACTTTCCCGGGCATCGATATATTTCTGCGCCACCGCGTAAATAGGCACGGTTCCCAAAGGAACGTCTGCCTCGTTCAAAATTCTCTGCCGTATCTGGTCCAGGTCCCCTGACGTGGACAAATCCATTAATGTATGTGCGCCGGCGTCAACTGCCGCGTCCGCCTTTGCAAGCTCCATGTCCAGATCGTTTATAAAAGGTGAGGTGCCAATATTGGCGTTTACTTTCACCGAGGCCGGCTGGCCTATGACAGTCGGGACGACGTTTGCATGCTTGGGGTTGGCCAACAGGACCATTTCCCCCTGTTCCAGGCCCTGGCGGAGGATATTGGCTTCAAGCGCTTCCCTTTTAACCAGATCTTCGCGATTTGCGGCAAAAATTTCAGACAATAAATTGTTTTTTTCAAGCACTGCGTGACTCCATTATTTTAAAAGCTCAAAAACGGCTTTTTGTATGCCCTGGCTATTTAGACCGTATTTGTGGCGAAGCTCTTTTTGCTTTCCATGTTCAACAAAAAAATCTCCAATGCCTACCCTTTTTACGCGCTGACCGTGCAATGCTTCCGAATCGACTATAAATTCCAGCACGGCGGATCCAAAACCGCCCTGCAGACTGTTTTCCTCGGCTATGACAATTTTTTCAAACCGGGAAAACAAATCCAGCAATTGTTCTTCGGCAAGGGGTTTTACAAATCGGGCATTGAAAACTGCTGTCGAAATTCCGGACTTTTCAAGCTCCTCGGACGCTTCCAGGGCGGGATACACACGGCTTCCGATGGCGATAATCAGTGCGTCAATTCCTTCGCGCAGCATCTCCCCCTTTCCGACGGCAATTGGTTCGTAGTCAGCGGATAATTCCGCTCCAACCCCGACTCCACGCGGATAGCGAAATGCCGATGGGCCGGATAAACCGGCACAGGTCAGCATCATCCGTTTTAATTCCGCTTCATCCTTGGGAGCCATTAAAACCATGTTCGGAATATGCCGCAAATAACAAAAATCAAACGCGCCGTGATGAGTCGGTCCGTCTTCGCCAACCAGGCCGCCGCGGTCAAGACAGAAGGTCACTGCATAATTTTGCAGGCAAACGTCATGGATAATCTGATCATAAGAACGCTGCAAAAAAGTGGAATAAACTGCCACGAATGGGTGAAAACCCTGGCTGGCCAAACCGGCGGCAAAAGTAACCGCGTGCTGTTCACAAATACCGACGTCAAAAAAACGATCCTTAAATTGCTGCTCAAACTTGGACAAGCCTGTTCCTTCGGGCATGGCGGCGGTAATGGACACTATTCGCTCATTTTTCTCGGCCAGCTCACAAAGGGTATCGCCAAATACTTGGGTATAACTCGGCAAGTCGCAGGAGTTGAACTTCCTGGAAAGTCCGGTTTCCGGTTCAAAACAGCCAACGCCGTGAAAATATGTCGGATTCTTTTCAGCTGGAGGGTATCCCTTGCCTTTTTTGGTCATGACATGGACCAGAACCGGTCCTTGCAATTCCCTGACCTGACCAAAGACATCAATGAGCCCTTTTAAGTTATGCCCGTCTATCGGACCTAGATAGTTGAATTTAAAAGCTTCAAAGAGCATGCCCGGAGTAAAAAAACTTTTTAGTGAATCTTCACTGCGCCGGGCATATTCGGCCAGCTCATTGCCGATGCGCGGTATCTGCCGCATCCACGCTTCCATGTCCTTCTTCAATCGGACCACCCATCTTGAGGAAAGTTTGCGGCTCAAGTACGAAGACAGCGCCCCGACATTTTTGGAAATAGACATCTCATTGTCATTGAGAACCACGACCAGGTCCCGGTCTAAATCACCGGCCTGGTTAAGACCTTCATAGGCCAGCCCGGCGGTCATCGACCCGTCGCCGATAACCGAGACCACTTTGTTCCCGGCTCCAATGATATCCCGAGCGACAGCCATACCCAGACCGGCCGATATGGAAGTGCTGGAATGCCCCACGCCAAAAGCGTCAAAACTGCTTTCCGATACGCGGGGAAACCCGCTGATTCCTCCCAATTGGCGCAGGGTCGGAAAATTGCTCCGCCTCCCGGTAAGTATCTTATAGGCGTATGCTTGATGGCCCACATCCCAGATTATCCGGTCTTCTTTGGGATCATAGACCTTAAGCAGCGCGAGGGTAAGCTCGACAGTGCCCAGGGAGGGAGCAAGATGTCCGCCGTTGCGCGAAACCACATCGATTATCAATTCCCTGACTTCCCGGGCCAGGGTTTCTAATTCCGATATGTCCAGGCGGGAAAGCGCATTCGGACTGTCAATCCGATCCAAAATCATGTCTTCCTCTTTTTTCATTTCCATTTATGCCTGCCGCATCCGACGGATGTCCATAAGTCAACGCCCGGCTCGCGTTCACGAACCGGGCTTATATCTTTGCTGGACAAGACCGTGCGGTTATTTAAACAATTTTTCCTGTTTTTCTCTGGCCTTCTGCTGTTCCTCGAAACTCTGAAATCCGGCTTGGTGCAGGGCATCTTCAACAGTACTATTCCAATCCCAATTCGAATAGATTACTGGTTTATGAAACTTTTTGCGAAAATTATAAAGCTCCTGCCGGTAAAAATTTTCCTTGCGCGACCCGAGATTGGCATGCAATTGCTCCTGCAGCCTGGACAATTCCCCGTCATACCAATCCTGTAAGTCAACCGCGGAAGAATTCTTTTTAAGAATATGCCCGTAATTGTTGCCTTTCAGCAAATCATGCAAATTCTTCAAATGCTGCTTTTTCAGCCAGTCGCCCATGGATTCCAGACTGATTTTTTCCTGTTCGACTTCGGCTATGTCGAATTTGGTCTGAGCGTATGTGTCCGGAACAACGGAAGCCGAAACAATCCCGGCGATGCATACCAACCCGCGCAAAATTTTGCTGTTGGAAACACCCTGCCCGCAAAAGCCGACCTTCTTGCCGTATTTCTGCCCGGTAAAAATAGTCACCAGAATAGCCCATATAACGGCCGGATCTTCTTCGTCATATATATGCCTGAGCATGGAATTATCCCGGTCCGTGCCCAGCACAAGCTGGGTCATATCATTGGACCCTATGGAAAAGCCGTCAAATTCGCTTATAAAATGTTTGGCCAGAATGGCATTGCTTGGAATCTCGGACATCAGAATAATCTTCAGCCCGTCTTCCCCGGATCGCAGATTATGAACATTGGCCAGATATCTGCGCATGCTCCGGGCCTCTTCCAGCGTGCGAACAAAAGGAAGCATTATCTGCAGGTTTCTGCCTCCGAACGCGCCTCGAGCCTGCTTGAATGCGTCAATTTCCCAGTCATGGACGTCCCGGGCCACTCCCCTGTAACCTAGCATGGGATTATCCTCATGCCCCTCGAAAAGCGAACCTCCAAGCAAATTGCGATATTCGTTGGTCTTATAGTCAGTGGTGCGGTAGATTATATCCTTGCCGTAAAAAGCCATCGCGAAAAGAGCCAGACCTTGAGCCAGAGTCTGGACATAGAGTTCCTTGCCGCTTCTGTATCCCTTAACGCGCAAATTATCCGCGATTTTTTGCGGCAATCCACGCAGGTCGTCCATGCTTCTTTTCAGCCCGACCTTCATGGCCACATCATTCCGCAAACTTCTTATCCGCTCAAAAAGATCCTGAACAAAAGGATCGTCTTCGATCTCCTCGGCGCGGCTTTTTATTCTATCCTGCAGCTCCTGTTTGCGCTGCATGTCTTCCGGGTCCCTGCCGAGAAGCATTAATTCATCCTCATAGCCCATGATGATAGACACATGTTCCTTGAGATCGGTTGAAGTTTTCAGGGTTTCCATGTGTTTTGTCGCCAAATCCAGATGCTCGTCCCATTTATGCTCAAGTTCGCGCATCTGGCGATGAATGGCCAGGACTTCATCCGTTTTCTTCGCTCCTGATTTTTCGGTCAGGCTCTGGGTTTCCTCGGCCAGGCCGGTGACAATGCCCACATATTTGCGCAGGGACAAATCAAAGGAAATAACTCCGCTCGCTAGTTGATCCTTGACTATCTTGGCCAGTTCTTCTTCCAAATCGAAAAGTTTTTTATTTACGAAGCTTTCCAAGGTATTGCTGTCATAAGCCTCCAATGCCAGGGGATGCACCCCGATATTACCCAGCATGAACTCGGCCCGGAGCAGACCGACCTCGAAATCAGGCACGTTCCGCAAACGGGACAAAAACAGGGCCTGACCCACATCGGCCAGAATCAAGCCGACCTTGGTCCGGGTCGCGGGGAATTTGCTTACGTCAATTTCTCCTCCGACTTCCTCCAAGGGAACAATGCCCCGGTAAACCTTGCCTCTTGAACCATCAACGGTAACTTCCTGTCCGTCCAGTGTGCGCAGGGCCTCCAGACGCTTTATGCCGATAACCGCGGGAATCCCCAGTTCTCTTGAGGTTATCGCCGCATGACTCGTATCCCCGCCGGCGTCAGCCATGATTCCCGATGCAATGCGCATCCCGGGCACCATATCCGGATCGGTGCGCTCGGCCGCCAGGATATCGCCCTTGTTGATCTTGTTCAGCTCCAGAGCGGACCGCAAAAAACGCACCGTGCCCTGGCCGGCGCCGCGTGAAGCTCCATTCCCCTCGACAACGACCTCTGCTTCGCCCAGCGCTTTATCATCGGCTTCCATACGGCGCATGAAAATCGTATGCGGATGCTTGGACAATTCCTCGTTCCATCTAGTTTCCGGCCGGGCCTGAACAAACCACAGCCGGTCCCATTTATCTATACAGAATTCTGTGTCCATTATCATCCCGCTATAAGCCCGGCTTATGGCCCGCACGCCCTTAGCCACGGTTTCCGCCTGAGCCAGAGAAAGAGACCAGCGACATGCCAGATTGCTGTCCACCTGTTCCACTACGGTTCCGGCTCCGGTTTTATCATAAACTATCTTTTTGTCCTTAAAACCCATGTAGCGGATAACGACTTCCTCATTGTCATCCCTTTGATACACATAAAATTTGTCCGGAGTGACCATTCCGCTGACAACCGCTTCGCCGAGTCCATAGCTTGCATCTATCGAGACCAGGTCATTGCGGTCCGTGCCCCGGCAGCCGGTAGCGGTATCCGCGGAAAAGGCGGTCCCGGAAATTACCGGATTTATCATGCGCATAATGCACACCGACAAGGAAGTATTTTCTATGGACCATTCCTGCTTTGCATTGGTGGCGATGGAATTATCCCCGGTCATTTCCGCCCGGTTTACGGCGTCCAGAATGGCTTCCCGGCGGTAGGTCATGCTGCGCAGATTGTAGGCTGAGGCGCAATCCCAATGGTACGCCTCCACCGCCTGATCCTCGCCCACAATATTCAAATACGTATCCTGCAAGCCGGCAAAGGCCTTTTTCCGGCTGTCCTCGCCCGCGGCCGAGGAGCGTACCGCAACGGGCACATTTTCCCGTCCCGCTTCCTTACAGATATTGGCGTAAGCCTGACGCACCGAGTTCTGCACATCGTTCGGCATTTCCACCGATAATATGGCTGTCTGGACCAGAACAGATCTCTTGCGCAATTGATCGATGCCTTCCGGAGAAACCGCAAACCCTTCGACAACGTTATTTATAAAGGTGCGCAAGGTAGTTTGCGGACCATCCGTGTTCTGCTTTTCCTTGACCTTATTTGCGACTTTACGCACAAATTTTTTTAAAAAATCCGGGTCCTTGTTTATCCCTGCCTCACCCCAGTCAATATTGTCGTATTCTTTGTCGACCATGGTTCGAATCTCGGAGGCATGAACCTTGGTTTCATCCAGCACCTTATGAAAGGCCAGCGATGAAATGGCCCTGAATTGCGGGGCCCTGATATTCTCAACCGTGCTTATTATAGCGGTATTGTAATTCTTGCCGCCAACCAGCAACTCGGCCTCCTCGCCGATATCCGATATATTTTGGCCGGTCAGGACCAATTGTTGCTTGATCTTGTCCAGCTTGTCGTTTTTTTTCTTGGGGCCGGCTTTTCCTTTACCTGTAGTTGAGGCCATCAGTCTCTCCTTATAAAAACAGATTCCAATTGACTGGATCAGCAAGTGACCCGGCAAATTAAAAAGTATTAAACCTTCCGGAAAAAATTTATGTTTATTCTATTTCTAAAATTTGCTTAATGCAAGATCCTGAACACTAACATCAAGTATACTTTTTTATCTTGATTGCCAAGGGTTAGTGTCCCCTTAAAAATTTCCGAATCGAAAAGTTGCCGGCACAACATTTTGCACTCTTCCAGGCCAGCGAGTCCGGAGGAGACAAGCATCATCCTTTGGTGGACAAATAACCTGAATCAATCTTTCTGCTGCGTACCGCAGGCCGGGCAAAAACGCATACTGTCGTTGTCAAGCTGATATCCGCACTTGGCGCATGAACCGGAAGCCGGTGCCAGAGAGACCAGCAATTCGCCTTCCTTTACCGGAACCATTTTCCGATCCGCCTGATAATCAGCAAATTTATGTATCTCGCGGACCATGCCGTCAACAGGCGACAAGACGGACTTTTCCTGTTTCATCACAGAAATATTGAACAATTCCTCTCCCTTGCGGACCGCTTTGCCGGGCTGGACGTGCATCACCCAGAGATCGCCGTTGCACGGAGCCCCTACCTGATACGGGTCCTTTTCGTCCGCCAGAAGTATTTCCGATGCCGCCGCTCCCGTGCCTTCGCTGACCTTTATCTGATCCGAAAAAAATTCCGAATCCAGTCCGTAGCGTACAACGCAATTTCCAGCGGGATCTGCCGCCGAAATATCCATTATGCTCAATTGATGCGGTTTACCCTCGCTGTCTTCAAAAAATATCTCTTCCCCGGGCAAAGCGCCTTCAAACCAGACATTCAAAGGCAGGCAGTTGGCATCTCCGTGTTTCCTGACAAATTCTATGGTCTTGAGTGCGTCTCCTGGATGATTAAGATATAAAACAAGTTCCTCCCGGTTGGGATCACGTCCGAGGGACTCGGCCAGTTTTTCTTTCTCCCCCTGAATGTCCATATCTTCGATAGAAACAAGAGGAGAATTTTCGGTCCTGCAGGCCAGTGCCTTTTCATAATCGCCGCCAAAGGCGCTTTGGTAAACCCATGCCGGAGGAAAGCCCAGAGGCAGTCGCCCGAATTTTCCCAGAAGCAAATCACGAAAAGCGTCATTGCTTTCTTTATACAAAAGCAGCCGGTCCTTTTTTGTCTGCTCATCCAGGCTTTCTTCCGGATGACCGACCACGGTTTCCAGGACTTGCAGCAAATGGCGGACTGCCTTTTCCCCGCCTTTCCTATAGGCGCCGGTAACAGCCAGAAAAGCCGTATTCCATGTTATCTGTGAACCGGGAGTAACATCATGGTAGCGAACCACTTTTCTCGTCCCGGCCAAAAAACGAAGCATATAAGGCAGCAAATGAATATACCCCTGCTTCATCGCCCCTTCCTGCGAGGAAGAAGTCGCCCCGCCGGGCATTCCGTGATCCACAACATCGTAATCGATGCCCTGAAAATAAGGCGCGGTGTACTTGTCATAATAAGGCATGACCTGCTTGAGTACAAAATTACATTTGCGGATCATGTCTTTGTTCAGATTCGTCTTAAGTCCCAATTCCTCAAGATAAGCCGCTGTGGAAAGCACTTCCCCCTGCCCGTACCAGCGCACGGAGGCGCCTATAGCCGTATCCACTATATGCGCACCGGCCCTGGCCGCCTCTGCCACTGCCGGCACGAACAGGCCGTCCGTATAATGACGGTGATAGTGCAGCACCATATCCGGATATTTATTTTTAATGGCCGCAACAAGCCTGCTTATGAATCGCGGCGGACAGACACCGGCCATATCCTTGAGCCCCAGTATTATGCTCCTGCGGACCTGGGCGGCGTTTTTTCCACCGGCATCGGCGCATACCCGGATAATCTCGTCCACAACGTCCAGATAATGCTCTACCGTAAAACCCTCGGCCCAGGACAGAGAAATGGCCGGCTCAAAAACATTGGTGGTGCTGTTCAGCGCCACCTCGGCAAACGGACGCATATTTTCGATATGATTCAAAAAATCAAAACAACGGATGACATGGTAATGCTCGCAGATCATCTCCCCGGTCAGGCGCATCAAATTCTTCGGCTGCGGTTTATAACCCAGGACGTTGGTCGAGCGGATAAGTATCTGTTTCATGGTCTTGGGCGCGAATTTGTTCCATTCCGCCGCCTCGGTAAACGGATAGGTCATGTTCGCGAGCATGGCCACGTGAAAATGGGCCCCACCACCGTTTTCCAGCGAAAAAAAGCCGCATTCGTCCAGATATGGACCGACAAGTCGATCCTCGGCCAGTCGGAACCGGTTGCCGCTGTTGGACTGGGTTATATCCCGCGTGGTAGTGTCCGTGAAATGAATACAATCCGAGTCGCGGATGAAATCAAGCAGGGCATCCCGGTCAGCTCCCGGGTATGGATTTTTAAGGCGTTCATGCTCTTTTATCCGCGGCAGCACGGGATTCATCGGGCCAAGACGTTTGTCGTGATATCCGCGGTACTCGCCCAGTTGTACATGCGGATTATAGCCCTTGGCTGAAATCTCAGTAACCAGTCGGGAAAGCCGTAAGGCCTCGGATTCTTTTTCTCTGTAAATCATCAATTCCGGACTATTGGCCACAAAATTGGTGTCGAAATTTCCGGACCGGAAATCAGGATGGTTGATAATCTTCAAATGGAAGGGAATCGTGGTCTTTACTCCGCCGATTATGTATTCCTGCAGGGCCCTCTTCATGACCCCAAGCACTTTTCTCCAGGTTCGCCCGTAGGTGACAAGCAAAGATGCGGCTGAATCATACTGGGAGGGAAAATTATATCCGGCGGCTATGCACGAATCGACCCGTACCCCGAGGCCGCCCGGGCTTTGGTATCGGCTGATGAGCCCGGCGTTGGGCACGAAACCGTCCTGTGGGTCCTCGCAATTGATTCTGACCTGCATGGCCTGGTTGGCCGGCCGGGTATCCTGTTCGTTGAATCTGAGCCGGGAACCGAAAGCGATGGCCGTCTGTTCCTCTACAAGATCCACTCCATAGCGGCATTCGGTTATTCCGTGCTCCACCTGCAGTCGGGTGTTGACTTCGATCAGGTATGGTTTTGCGTCCTGATCGACCAGAAATTCCACTGTGGCCAGGGAATAATAGCCGGATTCCTTTATCAGTCTGCGGGCATGTTCTTTCAGTTCGGACCGCAATTCTTCAGTCATCTTCGGCCACGGTGAAGGAGTTATTTCCACCAGTTTTTGATGATTACGCTGAACAGTGCAATCGCGCTCGTCAAAGGCAAAAACATTGCCGAATTTATCCGCTATTACCTGAATCTCGATATGCCGGACCGAAGTAAGCAATTTTTCGATATACAGACGCGGGTTGCCAAACGACGCCCGGGCCATGGACGAAGCCTTTACAAAGGCGTTTTCCATCTGCTCTCTTTTAAAAACCTCGTATATGCCTCTGCCGCCTCCGCCGCCTTCGGCCTTGAGCATAACCGGATAACCGATCTCCTCGGCAAGGTTTTCGGCTTCATCCATTTCGACCGCGTTTTCCGATCCGGGGACTATCGGCACCCCAACTTTTTTGGCCAGGTCGCGGACAGCGACTTTATTGCCCAGCAAGCGCATTGATTCGGCTTCCGGCCCGATAAAAACCAGGCCGGCATCCCGGCATTTTTCCGGAAAAGTGCTGTCCTCGGAAGCAAAGCCCCAACCGGGATGAATAGCGACAACCCCCATTCTTTTCGCCCGGGCGATAATCCGTTCTATATCCAGATAGGACTGAGGATCGTCTCCCAGCAGCAAAAGTTCCTTGGCGCCGGAAGTCACCGGGGCGGTCTTGTCCACGTTGGTGGCGGTCATCACCGGCACCGCCTTGAAGACTTCGTAAAAAGAACGCACCAGACGCCTCGCGGGAATCCCCCTGTTGGCCACCAGGATTTTCTTCCCTTTCAATTCCTCGACAATCTGATCAAAATTTTTGGCTTGCATAATTCCACCAACCCGTTTCCAGTTTATTCTCGCACGGAGATTTTTTACCCGGGATTTAAAAACAGCATAAAAAACGCTGCTCCTTTAAATCCATTCATTATTTTTCTATTTGCCCAAAACTTCCGGAATGAAGCGCCTGAAGACCTGCTCTGGTTCGCAGCAGAAGCTCACCGCTTGTGGATATT
Organism: Thermodesulfobacteriota bacterium; assembly: GCA_051748085.1. Lineage (GTDB taxonomy): Bacteria > Desulfobacterota > Desulfovibrionia > Desulfovibrionales > Desulfonatronovibrionaceae > CAYNNQ01. The sequence goes on along the minus strand of JBNJHA010000027.1, from coordinate 3,493 downwards.
CCCTGTATAAGACCGCTGACAGGACCATCCGCAGTTTCAAGACTCGCGAAAAGACCGCGAAAGGCCATTATTTTTTCATACTCGGCGACAAATTTTTGCGGCAGGTAAGCAGCGTCTTTATCTCCGTACCAGTTGCGCGCCCAATAGACAAGATAGGCCCAGAGACCCGGAACAGTCCAATTCGGGATACAGCCCCCCAGTTTGTCGGACCGGGCGATACCGTCCGCACGCATTAATTCATTTGACGGGCAGCTGTGCAAATTTATCCCCGCACCAAGCATGAACACACCCGACTTTTCCTCGACCAGAATACCGCCAACCTTGCCTTCCGGCGTCCAAAGGTCATTCGGCCATTTTACACGTATGTCGACCCCTATATCCCGCAAAGCTTTACACAATACGTATCCGGCAACATGGGATACGATCTTCGACCACTTTTCATCCAATGCGGGCAGAAGCAAAGCTGCATATATATTGCCTGGCGGCGATTCCCAGGATCTGCGCATTCTTCCCCGGCCCGCCGTTTGCCTTGCACACAGCACGCTGTCCCATGGACGAAGACGCTGTTCATTAAACAAACTCCATGCCGAATCCAGACAGGAACCAACTCGTTGAAGACAAAACACACGACCGTTAAAATTGCCTGTTTCAACTATTACCTCCGGGTGCTCGGAAAAAAGAACATCTTTTACATAAACGGTATGCATTACTCCACCAATGTCATCCGGGTTTGGTTACAAAAGAACAGAAACAAACCTGCCTTGCCCGGGAAGAAAAAGCATTCAATTCATCTATTGACGAGACTGTGCTTCTGCATCTATATTCAAAAAGATACTAAAAAAATTGCTTGTTAACTTAAAAATTCATTGCAGGGGACTCAAGATGAAATTTCTCATAGCCGACGACGACATGATCAACCTTAAGGTCCTGGAAAGAATACTGAAAGAATTGGGCGAAAGCGAATTGGCCACAAACGGCCAGGAAGCTGTTAAAGCCTACAAAAAATCTCTTGAAGAAAAAGAACCGTTCAATGCCGTGTTCATGGACATCATGATGCCGGTTATGGACGGACAGGAGGCTCTTCAGGGCATCCGGAACATTGAAAAAGAATATGCCATGAGTGTGGATCAACGTGTTCCGGCCATAATGGCCACCGCCCTGGACGATACCAAAAACGTCACCCAGGCCTTTTTCAAAGGAGAAGTCAGCGCATATATAGTCAAACCCTTTGATAAGGACAAAATATTTGGAGCCTTGCGTGAAGCCAAAGTCATGAACTGATTCTAATCATTGAACCACAATTTATTTGCCCTGGCTGCTGTCAGGAAGGCTGGTAGTAAATCGAACGTAAATATCTTTTGGGGGCCAGCTTGTCAGTTACTCCAGTCAGGGATTCTGTGGAACCAATCACCAGATAACCGTCTTTTTCCAGCACCCCGGCAATACGTTCAAACAGCCTTTTTTTGTCTTGTGCGTTGAAATAAATAGCAACATTGCGGCAAAAAACTATATCAAACCGCCCGAGGAGCGAAAAGGGCTGCATCAAATTCTGCTTCTTAAACACGGCCATCGCCCGGATTTCATCTTTTATCCGCCATTGTCCGTCACTGGTCGGGTTGAAATACTTGCGCAATGACTCTCCAGACATGCCCCTTTCTATTTCAAACGAATTATATTTGCCGTAACTGGCCCGGGCAATCGCCTCGTCCGATATATCCGTACCCAGGATCGAGACCTGATATTTATTCAAATCGGGCAGCACCTCTTTCAAGGCAATGGCTATGCTGTAGACCTCCTGGCCGGTAGAACACGCGGAACTCCAGATGCGTATTTTTACCGGGGAATTCTTGCCCGATTTGGCCTGACGTTTATCTATAAGTTCCGGTATAATTCTATGCTTTAAAAGCTCGAACGGAGATTTATCCCGGAAAAAAAGCGTTTCCTTGGTGGTTATCGCGTCAATTATAGCCTTTTCCAGACGCTTGGTCCTGTCCGCCTTAGCTTTATTATACAAATCGCGGAAGCTGGATGCGTTCTCCGAGGCCAGCAACTGCTTGAACCTGTTCTCAAGAAGATAGCCCTTGCCCTCATCCAGTGTAATTCCGGAAATGCTGTATATATATTGGGCAAAAAGACGCAAATCTTCTTTATTTATTTTCATGATTATCGAATATCCCTGAAATATACGGACTGAAACGCAAGTCGCGCTATTTGACGGTTTTGAATATTTCCGATGCGATCCTGTCCAGCGGGGCAACCACGTCCACTACTCCGGCTTCAATGGCCATTTTGGGCATTCCGTAAACCACGCAGGTCTCCGCGTTCTGGGCGATGGTCAGGCCATTAAAGGACTTTATAACCCGCATTCCCAAAGTGCCATCGTTGCCCATGCCGGTCATGACCACCGCAGTAACCTTGGACTTGAAAACTTTAGCCACCGATCTGAAAAGATAATCCGCGGCGGGCTTGCAATTATTTTCCGGGGGATCATCAGTAACGCGCAATATATACTTTCCGGCCGCCCCGACGACCACCTTCATCTGCTTTGCTCCGGGGGCGATAAACACCGTCCCAGGCATCAACCCCTCGCCGTCCGTCCCTTCCTTTACGTTCATGGGGCACTTGGAATCGAGGCTGTCTGCCAGGGATTTGGTAAAAAGAGCGGGCATGTGCTGCACGACAAGAACCGGAACCGGAAAATCGGCGGGCAGTTCGGGGAGCATCCGGGCCAAAGTATTCGGACCGCCGGTGGATATGCCGATGACCACAATCTGCGATTTTTCCGTCCTCACCCGGGCGGTTTCCCGCCGTTTGACCTCTTCCGCGGAAGAAGGCACCGGAATATCCTTGCCACCCCTGGTGACCGACCGGCCTTTACTCAAAGCCTTTCTTATGTCCAGACGTTTGGCATAGGCCCGCACTCTGGGGTGCAGGCTTAAACGCAGACTGCGGACACTTTCTTCCCTTGTGCCTTCCTCCGGCTTGGCTACAAAATCAAAAGCCCCGAGGTCCAGGGCTTTCATTGTTATTTCGCTCCCGCGCTTGGTCAGTGTACTGACCATAAGCACGCCGACATCCAGGTTCTGTTTGTTTATCTCCTGCAATGTCTGCAAACCGTCCATTATCGGCATTTCAACATCCAGGGTTACCAAATCCGGCTGCAATGATTTTATCCGGGACAGGGCAATCTTTCCGTTGTTTGCCGTCCCGACCACTTCGGTCTCGGGGAACTCGTTCAACAGATCGGAGACAATCTTGCGGTAGACAATCGTATCGTCCACCACCAGAACTTTTAAGGCCATCTATATACTCCTGTATTTGTCATCACCCGCTTCATGCAGGGAATAGGTAACGAACGTCACTTTATCCGCCGGATCATAGCTTAAACCGCTGCTGTATTTGCGCAGCAATGTCAGCCCCCAGCCACTTTCCGGACAGGATCCCGGCCGGCAAATCGGTTGACGCACTTTTTCAAATTCCAATCCGAAGCCGG
>JBNJHA010000026.1:26603-29008 GCA_051748085.1 Thermodesulfobacteriota bacterium | reverse complement strand
GCCTTTTGGGAGGAAGATAGCGAATCCGAATGCCGGGGTATTGATAAGGGAAAAATTCTGGTGGTTGACGATCATGCCACGGCCCGTCTTGTGCTAAGGGAAATACTCGAGAGCTGTTCCTTTCAGGTAGACGAAGCCGAAAGCGGTCAGGCGGCCATTGATGCGGTTGTTGCCGCGGAAAAGTCCGGCGCTCCTTTTGATTATATTTTTATGGACTGGAAAATGCCCGGGGAAATTGACGGAGTGGAGGCCGTAAAAAAGATTGAGAAACTTTACTTTGATGATGTTTTGCGCGGCACGAATCCCCCGGCGGTGATCGTCAGCGCCTATAAACGCGATGAATTGCCGGAAGAAGCCGGGCAATGCTTTAATTGTTTTTTGAGTAAGCCGATAACCGCTTCCTCTGTTTTTGACGCCCTGGCCCAGGCGGGTGGAAAAGCTCCCCGTGTGCAGCACAATTTTACTCAGGCCGAGCCGCCTTCTTTTGCCGGGTGTTCCATCTTGTTGGCTGAAGATAATCTTTTGAACCAGGAAGTGGCCCGGGAACTGGTGCAAAGAACCGGTGCCCGGGTCACTGTGGCCGGTAACGGGGCCGAAGCCGTGGAAATGGTGGAGAGCGGGGATTTCGATCTTGTTTTGATGGATCTGCAGATGCCGGTCATGGACGGTTTTCAGGCCGCCCGGAAGATCTTGCAGCGTTTCCCCAAGCTCCCGGTAATTGCCCTGTCCGCGGCTGTAATGGAGGCGGATCGAAAGCAATCCAAGCAGGCCGGGATGCTGGACCATGTGGCCAAGCCCATTGACAGTGCCGAACTTTATAGAACCCTGGCCAAGTGGCTGCCGCTCAATGAGGAGAGTCCGAAGCCCCGGGAGGAGTCTCCGGCCGGACTTGCCGGTTTGCCGGACTATCTGGAAGGCTTTGATCTGGACCAGGGGCGGAAATCTTTTGACGGTGACGACTCATTTTATCTCAAAATGCTGCATCGCTTTAGCCAGCAATTGCACTCCGAGTTCGCCTCCATGGAGGAGCATTTGCAAGGGGAAGGAAACGGGGACGGACCCCGATTGGTGCATACCCTGAAAGGGCTTGCCGGAACCGTTGGCGCTTCCCGGCTGGCCGTGGCCGCAAAATCCATTGATTATGCCTTTAAACAGGGCCAAGAGATTACCCCGGAGATGCGCCGGGAATTGCTTGAAGCCATGGATTCGGCCCGGGATCAGCTGGCGGGTCTGCCCCCGCTTGCAGTTCCGGAACAGGAAGTGGATGCGGAGCGGGGTGCGGCCGCAATGATCAATATATTCCAACTTTTAAAGAAAAACGAAATGGTGGATGATGAGCTTTTGACTTCCGCGGTCCAATTTTTACAAACCCGGCTGGGACGGGAACAGCCCGCGCAGTTTGCAAGTCTTGTGGAAAATTTTGAGTATGATGCCGCAGCCTCCATGCTTTTGCAGCTGGCGGCGGATGCAGGAGTGGACATAAAGTGATTTCTTCCGAGTCCGATGAGAAAAAAACCGTGCTCATAGTTGACGATCAACCGGCCAATATCCATGCTTTGGGAAAACTGATCAAAGATGATTATCAGGTGCTGGCGGCCACCAGCGGGGCCAAAGCCCTGGAAATCGCAAACAGCCAGGAACAGCCGGATTTGATACTCCTGGATATCATGATGCCGGAAATGGATGGTTACGAGGTCTGCCGCCGTCTAAAGGCCAATGAACACACCCATTCCATTCCTGTGATTTTTGTTACCGCCCGGGACACAACCGAAGACGAGGAAATGGGTTTCAGTCTCGGGGCCGTGGATTATATCTCCAAGCCTTTCCGGCCCACGATTGCCCGGGCCCGGATCAAGAACCACATGAATTTAAAAATCAAGACCGACATGCTGGAAAAACTGTCCATGCTGGACGGTCTTACTGATGTCCCCAACCGCCGTTTTTTTGAGGAAAGCCTGGCCAGGGAATGGGCGCGGGCCGAGCGCAACGGACTACCCCTGTCCCTGGTGATGCTGGATATCGATGATTTCAAGCTATACAATGACAACTATGGTCACGGCGCGGGAGATGAATGCCTGCAGCGTGTGGCCAGGATTCTGAAAACCTCCCTGGTCCGACCCATGGATCTTTTGGCCCGCTACGGCGGGGAGGAATTCGTGGCCCTTTTGCCGGAAACCGACGCCCCGGGAGCCATGCATGTGGCCCGGGAATTGAATTCAGCCGTGCAGAAATCGGGCATCAGACATGAATATTCCCGGGTATCCGCGCTAGTGACCGTAAGCGTTGGAGTGGCCACCCATTCCAAGTCCGCTCCGAAGAAAAGCGCGGATCAATTGCAAAAGGCAGCTGACCAGGCCCTTTACCGGGCCAAGGACATGGGCAGAAATCAGGTGCAGGCCGGATAG
>JBNJHA010000026.1:0-26503 GCA_051748085.1 Thermodesulfobacteriota bacterium | reverse complement strand
TCCGCTCCGAAGAAAAGCGCGGATCAATTGCAAAAGGCAGCTGACCAGGCCCTTTACCGGGCCAAGGACATGGGCAGAAATCAGGTGCAGGCCGGATAGGCCTGCTATTTGGTGCGAATATTGTAACTATTCAGGCAGCTATTGATCAAATTTTTGCAAAAAATTCGGTGAACTTTTTAATGTAGTCAATAGTTGCCCATTGAGTATAGATTTTTTTGAGTGAGAAAAAAATGGCAGATAATTTTATATCACCTCCCAGAATATTGATAGTTGATGATATGGCGCAGAATGTGGCCATTCTTGGCCGGCTGCTTAAAAAGGATTACGAAGTGCTCGTGGCCACGAGCGGGAAGGAGGCTTTGCTTCTGGCCCGGGGAGAAGTTCCCCCGGACTTGATTCTTCTGGATATCATGATGCCGGAAATGGACGGTTATGAGGTCTGCAAACGGCTTAAAGAAGACCCGGAAACGGTTGATATTCCCGTTATTTTTGTAACGGCCAAAACCAGTATGGATGATGAGGCTTACGGCCTTAAACTCGGTGCGGTCGATTATATTGCCAAACCTTACCAGGTGCCCATAATCAGGGCCAGAGTAAACAATCAGATTGAGCTGCTGCGGGCCAGACGCACCGCCGAAATTGCTCACAGCAAACTTTCCCGGGAACTGGAATCCATGAATGAGTTGCAGAAAAGGATTCTGCCCACCAGGGAATTCAAATCCGGCAGCCTGTTCGCGCAGGGCATTTACATACCTTCGAGTCTGGCCAGCGGCGATTATTTTGATTATCTGTCAACCGCCGACGGCGGGCTTCGATGCGTGGTGGCCGATGTTTCCGGGCATGGCGCCAGAGCCGCCTTTATCATGGCCAATGTCCGGGCTGTTTTTCATTTTGAGCAAACCAGAAATCTTGCTCCTTCCGAACTTATAAATACGCTTAATCTGCAGCTGATGCAGACACTCGGAGACGAGGGCGACTTCATCACCATTTTCGTTGCGGATATCAATCCTGAAAAAGACAGGATTGAATATGTAAGCGCTGGGCATTGCCCGGCTTTTTTTCGGGATGATCTGGGTTTCAGGGAGATTGAGGCCACGGAGTCCATTGTCGGCGTATTTGAGGCGGATTTCAAAAGCAAAGTCATGGATACGCACGGAGATTGGCAACTTTTGATTTATACCGACGGGATTTACGAATGTACCGTGGATGGTTCTGAAATATTCGGCTATGAAAACTTCAGAGATTTGTGTTCCCGACTTTTGGAGAATGAGGAATTTCAGGTGATTTCGTTGCCAAAGCAGGTTAAAGAGACTGCCGGCGGCAATATTCAGATTAGAGACGACCAGACGGCCCTGTATGTAAAAAGCATTAGTTCCTTGTAATTACACGAAGTCGTATAAATATGACATTGGCCCTTTTCCGGATTTATTGCAGGAGATGAAATGGATATTCAGACAAATGATGTTGATGGGGTGTTGCTCGTAAAGCCTATGGAAAAAAGAATCGATTCCGGCAACGCTTCACTTTTTAAAAGTCAGATGGTGGATTTTATTTTCAGGGATTACCGGTATATAGCCCTGGATATGTCCGAGGTGGATTTTATGGACAGTTCCGGACTTTCAGCCCTTTTGTCCACGTTAAAGACCATAAACCGCAAGGGCAGGTTGGCCTTGTTCGGAGTGGGGTCCAATGTGGGTAAGCTTTTTTCCATTACCAGACTGGATAAAGGAGTGCTTAATATTTTTCCTGACGAGCAAAATGCCTTGTATTATCTGCAGCAAAGCGGGTGAAAAATCAGAATATGAAAATTAAACTTGTCATTCCTGGTTCCCAGGACCATGTGCGTTTGGTCGGAAGAGCCCTTAAAGGAATACTTGAAGAAAATGTTCAAGAGGGCGAAGATCTTTTTCTGATTGAGCTGGCGGTTTGTGAAGCCGTGGCCAACAGCATAAAGCACGCTTATGCGGGCCGGTCACTGAACAATGTGGAAGTGGAAGTGGACATTGGTGCTTCGGAAATAATTATTGAAGTCAGGGACGAGGGCCAAAAGCCGGATTCGCGTTTTCTGGATAAAAACGAATTTCAGCAGACATGCGCTCTTGAATCCATGCAGGAAGGCGGAAGAGGGATTCCCATCATCAACGAGGTCATGGACCATGTTGATTATTACTCTTCTTGCGGAAAGAACATACTGATTATGAGAAAAAATATTTCCCCCTCAAGGAAAACATGATATTCAGCCCGAAAACCCGGCAATATTTGCTGTATATTTTCATAATTTGCGTGTTTGTGGTGCTTACACCCTGGTGGTATGTAAAGACGAATGAGGAGTATGTGTTGTATCGCCGGGCGGATAATTATTATGCCAGCCGGGATTTTGAAAAAGCGGCCCGGTTTTACGGCATGGCTTTTCAAAAGGGTATCGATGATCCGGAACTTTTGAACCGCCTTGGGGACTCTTATCTGGCCATGCAGGATTTTGCATCCGCTTTGGATGTTTTCCTGGAAATGAGAGCCAGGATGCCGGAAAATTTGTCCGTTCTGGTCAAGCTCGCTCAGGTATATTCCCTGAATAGTATGAGCGACAAGGCCTTGGAAATTATCGGCCAGGTATTGGAAAAAAGACCAGAATGGAGAACCGCCCGGTTATGGAAAGCCAGAATTCTGGCTCAAAACGGGCAATTTTCAGAAGCCATAAAATTGTATTATCAGCTACTTGGAGAATATAATGAAAAGTCTTAATCGGCTGGCGTTGCTGCTGTGTTTTTGTTTTTTATGGGCGGACGTGCATGATTCGTTCGCGGCGTCGAAAATTACAGTCAAAGAGCAAACCGGTTTTCAGGAAGAGATCCCGGACTGGCAGGCCCGTCTGGAACTGGCCAGGCTTTTGAGTTACACAAAGCGCTATGGGGAGTCGGTTGAACAGTATAGAAAAGTTCTTCAGGAAAAACCGGATTTTAACGAGGCCCGCTTGGAACTGGCCCGAGTTCTATACTGGAAGGGCGAAACCGGGGAAGCGGAAAAGGTGTTTGCTTCTGTTCCGGAAAAGGAGCTCACAGCCGAGGCCCGGCTGGAAATGGCGGATATTTATGTAACCAGGGAAGAGTACGATCAGGCGGTGGATATTTACAGGGATTATTTGAAGAAAAATCCCTCCAATTCCAAAGTCCGTTTTAAGCTGGCCCAGGTTTTAAGCTGGCAGGGAGATTACGGTCAATCCATAAAGCAATACAGGCAAGTATTACAGGATCGCCCGTCAGATATTCAGGTCAGAAGAAAATATGCCCAGGTCTTGATCTGGGCCCAGAAATTTGATGCGGCCATAATTGAGCTCAAGAAGACTCTTGAGGATTGATTTTAATGCCCAAAGCTTTGCGCAGAATATTCTTCTCAGTGCTTGTGACCGTAATTGCATGCCTGATCGTTCCAGCCGGAATTCCGGCCGCTACCGCAGGCAATGAACCGTCCTTGTCTTTTACTGTCCAGCTAGGCAGTTACAAGTCTTTGGAAAATGCAAAACAGGTTTTCCACGAATATCTGGCCTCTTTTCCCCGGCATGCTCCCAGGCTGCGCATTGAATCCTTCTCCAGGTATTTTGTTTTGCGGGTCGGCTGCTTTGCGGACCATGAATCCGCCCGGAATCTTAAACAGAAAACAGTCCGCCTTTTTCCGGACGCCTATATTCTCCAGGCCTATTATATCCAGGACAGAATTTTGCGCGAAAAAACCGGAACCCAAACGTCTGCCCGGGAAGATGCTTTTTATGCTCCAGACAAAATTTACACGCGCGGCAAGACAATAGCGGATGGAAGTGTTGTGCCCGAAAGCGAACATATATCCGACACACGGGCCAGGGTAATGCTGGCCAGGCTTTTTCTCCGGCAAGGCGGGCAGGATAATTGGAAAAAAGCCGGGCTATTGCTAAAGCAGCTGCAGCGGACCCGGGCGAATGATCCGGAGGTTGATATCCTGCGTATCCGGCTTGAGGCGGCCCGGGGCAAGCGTACCAAAGTCGCGGAACTGACAGATAATTTTTTGCGGAAGCAAGCATTCGATCCGGCGGTGTTAATGGAAATCGCGGATATTTCCGCTTCCCTGGGCCACTTTGCCCGCTGCCGGGATATTTATCAGCTGGTTTTGAGCAAATTGCAGGGAGCTGAAAAAGAAACGGCCGAACTCACGTATGCCGAAAGAGCTCTATCATGGGGAAATTTTTACGCCGGGGAAAGGATTATCCGGAAAGCTTTGCGTTCTGGGGCGCATGAGCCGGAGCTTATCCTCCGTCTGGCCGAGAACCTTCTTGCCCAGCAAAGATTTACCCGGGCCAGGAAATATATACAAATGATTGTCCGAGATTTGCCCCAGGACTCGAATATGGTCATCCAGGCCGGGATATTGCGGATAAACACGGGCATTGAGGAAAAAGATTTTGCCCGTGCAGCCAAGGATACGGATGAATACATCTCCATTTACGGGAACACGGAAGATATACTTATTCCCGGGGGCAGGGCTTATTATCTGGCGGGGCGGATAAAAGATTCCGAGGAACTTTATCACAGAGCTCTTACAAAAGATAAGCTCAAGGCGGACGCGCTTATCGGCCTGGCCCGGATCAGGTTTAATCAGGGCGAGAAGGACGAAGCGAAGCGCTACCTTGCCGCAGTGGGTCAGGACTCCTCAAAGTATCCGTTGGCCAGGGTGTTGTATTATAAAGACAATGAGTCGGATTTAGCCGAATTCGTGGCCGGATTCACGCGCAGAGAAAATGATCCGGGCCGGCTTTTGCAGTTGGCCCAGGCTCTGGCCGACGAGGGTTATTTTGAGGCGGCAATACGTTGTTGCCAGGCCGGTCTGGAGCTGGACGATGCCTATTTTCCGGCCCGGATGGGATTGGCGGAGTTTCTGGCCGCTTCCGGAGAATACGCTAGGAGTCTGGATGTGTTGCAGTCCATGCAAAGTATTTTCCCGGACAGTTACAAGATCGCTTTAACCCGGGCCAGGGTTCTGGGCTGGTCCAGGCAGTATCGAGATTCCCTTGCTGCCTATAAGGAAATCCAGCCCGCAAACACGGTTGCTTTGCGCGAAGCCGCCCGGACCGCCTACTGGGGTAAAATGGCGGAAAAAGGTGATGAACTTTATGCTCGAATCTATACTCTAAAAGTGGACAGTATGCTTTTGGACCGGGTTTCGGCTTTCAATAATTCCCGAAAAGGACAAATTCCGGCCAGGATTGTCCGTAAACTCAAGGAAAGATTAGCCAACGGTTCGGTTTTTCAAGGGTATGAAGATTTTTTTGCCTGGTATAATCGGAATAAATCCGATCTGGATAAACAGGTTGCTGACCGCATTCAGGAAATAAAGTTTGAGCTTAAAAATTTGTACATAACGCAGAAAAGGGCTTTTCTGGAGCGAAAAGCGAAAAAGTTGGCCTGGAACAGGCGCTTTGCCCCGGCAAGACGCGCTCTTACGCGTTTGAGCGCATGCGATCCGGGCAATCAGGAAGCCCTTTTCGATCTGGCCCAAATGGATTGCGCCCTCGGTCTTTGTGATGAAGAAAACAGTGTGTATAAAAAACTTCTTGATCTCGATCCGCTGCATGCCCAGGCCAAAAAGGCCTTGGAAAGACAAGAGGTTCGTTCCCGCCCCCTGGTGTTTGCGGATTATGATTTCTGGAAGGAAAAAGGACGCGGAGACCTGTCCAGAATGACCAGACACAGGCTTGATCTTGGCGCGGAGATACCTGTTGCATGCAGACACAACCTTAATCTGATTGCCCACAGGTATTTTGAAAATCCGCAAAAATACGGAGACATGGTCCAGGCTTCCGGCATAAGCTTGGGAGGTGAAATCGTAACCGGCCCCTACATTTCCTTGTCGGGGCAAATTACGCATAAGGCCTACGACAGTGACTTACAGGTCAGAAATTTTTCCGATCTGGCCGGCGGAGACGGTAAAAGAGATTCTTTTGCGACCGGGCTGAAAGACATTACCCTGGGCTATCTGAATCTCAGGGCGAATATGGATAATTACGCTGCGCTGACCGTTGGTTATGAAAAACGGGAAGAGGTGGTCAATGCCATGGCACTGGCCCAGGGTATTTACTCCGAACGCTTAAAGGCACGGCTGGACATGCACCCTGTCCGAAAGCTTGATATGGCTTTAGAGGCGGAACACCTGGATTACAGTGATAATAATTCCGGCTATGTATATGGGGGAGAAATCGGTTATGCCCTTACCGACCATCCGCGCCTGTTCAAGATAATATTTTCGGAGCGGTTCAGAGATACCAGCAGGGAATATCAGGCCTGCTCCGATTCCGCGGGACAATGCTCCATCAAGGACGATTTCAAGCATCCATACTGGACGCCGCAAGATTATTGGGGCGCGGATATCACCTTTGAATTCCGCCATGATCTGGCCGAAGATTTTTTTTGCGGGGCCAGAGAGCATTTTTATGACCTAAGACTGACCTTGGGAACTGAACAGGACAGCAATAATTATGTTCAACTGCGGGGCTTATGGAAGAAAGAATTTGCTGACCGGATCGGAGTCAAGGCCGAGGCCATGTGGCATGATTCCAGGGAATGGAAAGCGGCGGCCGGACAGTTGGGCATATTTTACAGGTTTTAGACCTTTTCCCGCTAACAGAGATAATCTATTCAGGACCGACAAGCTACATGAGCAAAAATAAAAAATTCTTTTCCGGGACAATGGCTCTAGTATTGGTTACAGTGACCCTTTTGTCCATTGTTTTGTATCTCGTGGTCAGAACGTCCCTGTTCATAATCGCTGATTACGCCTGGTATGATAAAATCGTCGGTTTTTTTCTGCTTATGGCCCAGATCTTTGTCCTTATGCATGGCTTCGGCTATTTTTTGAACCTGTTCAGAGTGGTGGGTTCAGAGGCGGACCAGGGGTCGGAGGCCAGGCTGAAAACAAAGGAGCTTACTGACTATCCGCCGGTGGCCATAATTGTTTCTTCGTTTAAAGAGCCTCTCAAGGTAGTAGAGGACACCTTGATCAGTTTTTATAATCTGACTTATCCGAATAAGAATATTTATTTTCTGGATGATACCCGGTACGACATTAAAGGCTGGAAGCCCGGTGAAGCCGAGGCGTACCGCGAACAAATAGATGATTTGTGCCGGAGGATAGGGGTCAATTTGTTTCGGCGCCGCTGGCGCGGGGCCAAGGCGGGGATGATCAATGATTTTCTGAATTTTCTGGACGGTGAGCCCCCCGCCGGGTTTGAATTTGTCTCCTATGATGAAGGCCGGAAGGTCAAACCCGGTCAGGAAGAATATATTATCGTGTTTGATGCTGACCAGAATCCTTTTCCGGATTTTGTGGAAAGCCTGGTGGCCAGAATGGAAGCCAATCCCGCCGTAGCCTTTATTCAGACCCCGCAGTATTACACCAACTTTGAGTACAACCGCGTTGCCCGGGCTTCGGGCCTGCAGCAGGCTGTTTTTTATGAATATATCTGCGAAGGGAAAAGCATGCAGGATGCCATGTTCTGTTGCGGGACAAATGTAATTTTCCGAAGAAAGGCTCTGGTCGATGTTGGCGGTTTTGACGAGTCCTCGGTGACCGAGGATTTTGCCACTTCGCTTAAATTTCATCTCAAGGGCTGGCATTCGGCTTATTTGAATAAAATCAGTGCGTTTGGAGACGGACCTGAAGACCTGGGCGGATATTTCAAGCAGCAGTTTCGCTGGGCCCTGGGTACTGTGGGTCTGTTTCGGAGTATTGTGGGGCGTTTTTTCAAAAATCCCGGCCAATTGCCTGTTTACAAATGGTGGGAATACATGCTTTCCGGAACACATTATTTTGTCGGCTGGGTCCTGCTTGTTCTGGTAGTGTCTCCCGCCTTATTTATTCTGTTCAATGTTCCGACCTATTTCGCCCGGCCGGAGCTGTATTTCATGTTTTATGTCCCGTACATAATATTGACCTTCAGCCTTTTTCTCTGGTCTTTGGGGCAGAGACAATACCGGATTTCGGAAGTGATCAACGGGGTCCTTTTGCAGGCCATCTGCTTTCCGGTGTACATGAGGGCTTCGCTGCTGGGTATGCTTGGTTACCGGGGATCATTCAAAACAACACCCAAGGGCCGGAGTTTGTCCCTGCCCTTCTATGCCCTGTGGGCGCAGGTCGGCCTGGCCGTATTGTGCCTTGTGGCCATAGTCTGGGCGGGCCTGCGCATTTATTTTGAGCGGGAACTGGTTGTGGCCCTGGTGGCCAATATGTTCTGGTGTTTGTATCATTTTATTATACTCTCGACAGTTATTTATTTTAACCATCCTTTGGAGAAAAACGAGCTTGATGTCCAAGACGTTTATCAGCCCGATTAGCCTGCTGTTAGCTCTTTTGCTCTTTTGTCCGCTGCTTTCCGGATGCATACCCGAGGAAAAAGGGCCGCAAGCAAAGCCTGCTTTTGGTCTTGCGCTGGAAGGACAGCCACGTTCAACATCATTTTTGCGCGAACTCGAAGAAGAAGTTGGATTGCCTGTCAGGCTTATAAATTTTTTCCTGCAATGGCCCAAAGATCCTGATTTTGACAATTTTCCTCAAGGCGCACTTGAGGCGGTCCTTGAATTCGGCGCGGTCCCTGTTCTGACCTGGGAGCCCATGTATTACGATTCCGGGGAGCAGATGATCCCGGCTGCGGATATTCTGGGGGGCAGGTACGACCGGTACATTACTCTCTTTGCGAACAGAATTAAGAGACTGGACGGTCCAGTGTTTATTCGTTTTGCGCATGAGATGAATCTGTCCCGCTATCATTGGGGCGGCACCCGTGAGGAATACGGTCCCGAAAGTCCGCAAAAATATATAAAGATGTTCCGCCATGTGCGGACAATCTTTAAGGAGCAGGATGCACGCAACGCCTTTTTTGTCTTTTGTCCGAACAATGAATCCCTGCCCAATGCAAAATTTGATTCCGATGCCGAGTGGAACCGGGTCCGCAACTATTATCCCGGCGATCAATTCGTGGATATATTGGGCATGGACGGTTATAATTGGGGCACAACCCAGACAATGCGGGAACATGGCTGGGAAAGCAGATGGCTTTCGTTTGAGCAAATTTTCGTGGATATTTTTCAGGAATTAAAAGATATTAATGCCGGGAAGCCTTTATATGTGTTTGAAACTTCATCCGTAAACAAAGGGGGGGATCGCGGCCTGTGGATCAAGAACGCTTTTTTGGTGGCGGAAAAATGGGGAATTGACGGGCTTATCTGGTTTCACGCGGACAAGGAAGAAGACTGGAGGCTGAAATACCACGGTGAAGAAGATGATTTTGATCAAATTCGGGAAAAAATAAAAACAAAAGTAATACTGGAATAATGGATGTTCTTTCGTCTTGCTCATGCCTTAGCTCTGTGGGCGCTTCAGCCCCCTGTGCCCCGCGGATGGGCGCACCGGCTCTAAAGGCTTTGCAGATAAAGCATGGCCAGGGTATTATAATTGTTGTAGCTTTTCTTTTCCAGGACTTTCAGGGCGGTCAAATATCTGCTCACAATCTCGAATGAGAGCACTGATGTGAAAAGTTCAATATAAAGTTCGGATTCAATGCTTTTGCGCAATTCATCAATATCCAGCAATCCGAGTATGTCCCCTTTCTCGTCCTCCATATTCAAGGCTTCCGAGTAAATTTCATTCAGATAAGCCAGATTTTTTTCCAGCCCGACCTTGATGTCGTTTATTACGGTCTGGCGGAAAAGAGCGTATTCCTCTCTTTTGAATGCGGAAACTCTGGTGAAATAGGAACTCAAATGTTCCAGATAAATGAGGATACCTTTTTTCAACAGGACGCAGTCTTTCAGTACCAGGAGAATAAGCTTTTCCAGGCTGCTGAAATGGGCCAGATCGACAATGACTTCCTTGGTGTCCAGGGAGATGAAGACCGGGTATGTTTCAGGAAAATATTTGTCCAGAGCGATTCCGCAGACCTGGGCGCTTTCGTTTTCCTCCCATTTTTCCCAGGCCACTTTACCCTGGTTTCGGCTCTGGTTCTTGAATTTATAAGGGAGATGAAGATTGACCTGATCATTTGAGAACAGTCTTTCCCGGCTTTGCACCCAGGAAGGGATGGCTATGCGCACGCCGTTCTGGCTGAAATCCTGGATGATATACTGAAAAGGTTGGTAGTCCTCGTCCCGGGAACCCAAAAAAGGCAGAATCGCGGTTTCAACGGGCAGTCGCTGTTCGTGTCGGGCGTCATAGGTGGTCATGGTGTTGAACGAGGGGGTTGAAATTTTTGCAATTGAGGCGCATATTTCTTTTGTTTTTACAATAAGTTACGCAAAAAATCCGGTGATAAGCTGTAAAGTATGAAAAAGAACTGGCAGACATATCTTTTAAAATGTTCCGATGGTACATTGTACTGCGGTGTGACCAACGATCTCGAAAGACGCCTGGAAAAGCATAACCAGGGAACGGCCTCAAGATATACAAGAACCCGGCTCCCGGTGGAGCTGGCCGCGGTCAGAAATGATCTGACCAAAAGCGAGGCTTTTAAATTGGAATATTATATAAAGAAGCTGCCGGCCGCAAGAAAAATAAAGGCTTTGACTGACGAGTAAAGAGAATAACGCGCAAAAAACCATGCATTCAGTTGAAGAGGCCAATTTTTTCCCTCTTTTAGTTTTCGGCCTGCGGTTTTTTAGATTCCAATCCGGAAATTTTTGATTTTCCGGATAAGAACTATTTTATCCCAACAGGGACAAGGGACATTCAAGCGTATTTGCGTTTGGCCCGAACGACCTTGGGCAGGTAATTGCGTGTTTCTTCATAGGGCAGGTTGCGTATCAGATGTGTGTAAACCTGGTGGCGGTCCATGCTGTTTATGCGCTCAAAGGCCTGGTCCCGATCGGGGGCAAAGGCGCGCAGTACATTGCCGCTTCCCGTATTGTATCCGGCAATGACGCAGAATTCTTTTGCTTCGGGATCCCGGATATGCTTCAGATAGTTCCGGGAAAGCAGATGCAGGTAAGCCGCGCCCATCCGGATGTTATTGCCCGGTACGAAAAGGTACTCCCGGGTCGGGGTTGCCTTGCGTTTGTGGATCAAAAAATAGGCATCGCGACCGGCTGTTTCCGGGACAATCTGCATCAGTCCGTAAGCCGGAACATGGCTTACGGCGTAAGGGTTGAAGCTGCTTTCAACCTCGATGATGGCATAGATCAGGGCCGGATTTATGTCAAAGCGTCTTGAACTGCGAAGAACATGGGCCTGATAGCGGTTTTGCTGTTTAACATCGTGGTCTTTCACCATGTCAAAGGTTACAGAGTGCCGTTTTCGATTATTGTATGTGTCGGTATGGGCGGCGGTTCGCAACAGATAGTTGGCGTAACGCCTGGCCCGCCACTCCCAGCGCACCGGTTTTTCGTCCTGGTCGAGGACCAGCTTGAATAAAAAGGGTTTTTCCCCCAGGCTGACCTGCTTGTCCGACAGCAGGTCAACTTTTGCCGGATTTTCCGGGGTGAGCAGGGTATGGACTATGGCTGTTTCCAATTTTTGGCGCGGATTGTCTGTTTCAACCGTTTCGACCCGAATGCGGCCGCTTTCAAAATCGATTATCGCCCTGGTTTGATAGTCGTCGGTATATTTGACATATTCCTTGCGGGAAGGGACTTTTTCATCCCCCCATTGTTCAAACAGCGCGTCGAGCAATTTTCGCAGTTGACCGCGCATTAAGCTGTCCACGCCGGCAATTCCGGAACCCGGAACCGCCGAGGCTGCAGCCCCGGAAACAGAACCCCGGGCCAGGTGAGTTCCAGCGGTGACCACCCGGCTGATATGCGCTGTTTTGCACCCCGCAATGAGCGCGAAAGGGGATAAGGCCAGTGCCCATAAAAAATCGCGACGATCCATGACAAAATAAATTTTTGATAGTTATCTGACAACAACCCAAAAAAGGCCGCCTGTTTGAGGCGGCCTTTTTTGGGTTCGCGCTTTATTCGTCTTTAATATTTCAGAACTTCCGGATTGATAAGTTCGATTTCCGCTTTATTTTTGAGTTGCTGGACGAACGCCTGCAGGTATTGCTCCTGCTGCATTCTGCCGTATGCGGAAATCCAGAATTGTTTCTGTTCCTCGAATTCTTCCTTGTCCGGCTGAATCTGCCCGGTCGGACGGGCGAGGACATAACCGCTGTCTATCTGGTATGGACTCTCAAGCCAATTGCCCACCGAAGCCTCAAACAGTTTTTCAACCAGATCGGGATTCAATCCCAGTCCGGGTATAAATCCCCGGCGTCCGAATTCCTCGGTCTGCTCAACTCTGTCCTTGAATTCATCCGGAATCTTTTCCGGATCAGACAAGAGTTTTTTAAGAACTGCTGCCGCCTCGGTTTCGGCCATGGCCATGGCCTTCTCACGGGTCAGTATTGAATCGATATCGGGTTTGACCCTGGCGAATTCCTTTGACCGGGAAGGGATTTTTTCTTCCACCCGGGCCAGGAGATAACCGTTATCGACCATGATCGGGGATTCAGTTATCTCGCCTTCGGACATGGCAAAGAGCTCGGCGGTCTTGGCCTGGGGCAGGTTCAATTCCGCCGGGCCGCTGGATTTGGCAAACGGGGCTGTTTTCCTGACCTCCAAGTCAAGTTCGCGGGCCACATTGTTTAAATCTCCGGAACTGAGAAGCATCTCCAGGGCGGTATCGATCAGGTCCGGCAATTCTTCGGCAACTTCCTGCCTGGCCAGATTTTTTCGAATCTGACTTTGAGCCTCGGCAAGAGTTTTTGTCCCGGCTTCCTTGCGTTCTTCAACTTTTATCAAATGCAGTCCGAAACGGGTGCGCACCGGATCGCTTACTTCCCCGGAATCAAGAGCAAATGCGGCCTCTTCAAAAGGTTTGACCATGCTCCCGCGGGAAAACCAGCCGAGTTCGCCGCCGTTGGACGCGCTCGGGCCGTCCGAGTATTCACGGGCAAGCCGGGCAAAATCTTCATCCGATGCAATCTTGGCCTGGATTTCCTTTATTTTATTTTCCGCCTCTTTTACCGCGTTCGCGTCGGCATCTTCCGGCAATTCAATCAATATATGCCGGGCCTTGACCTGTTCGGGCCGGGAGAATTCCTTTTGGTGTTCAGTGTAATAAGCTTTTATTTCTTCGTCCGATATGTCCCTGGTTTCTGCCAGGGAATCCGGGGTGAAATCCAGATAGGATATTGTCACTTTTTCGGGAATCCGAAAGCGGTCTTTGTTGTTTTCGTAGTATTCCTTCATATTTTCCGGCTTTATTTCAACCTGGTCCTTGTATGCACTCCATTCGAAAGGTATGTACTCGGCCCGGGCCCTGGCCTGGGCGTAGTTGTAAAAATCGCGGACTTCTTCCGGATCCGGTTTGGCCGGCATTTCGATATAGGAGCGGACTTTTTCCATTAAGATATTGTGCGCGTAGTCCTGCTCAAACTGTCCCGGAGTCAGGTTGTTGGCCTTTAAAATTGCTTTATAGCGCTGAGGATCGAATTGTTTGTTTTCGTTTTGAAACGCGGTTATCCGGCCTATGGTATCGCGCAGTTCCCGGGGGGAGATGGTCATGCCCCATTGTTCCGCCTTCTGTTTAAGAAGAACGGAGGAAACCAGTTGGTTGAAGACACTGTTCTTCAGGTCCATTGCTTTTATCTGTTCCTGATCGAATTCCGGCTGCTGTTCGCGCATTTCCTGCAGGGTTCGATCATAGGCCCGGCCGAATTCACGGATCATTATCGGCTGATCGTTTACCGTGGCCAGGATGGCGGCCTTGTTGCTTCGAAAGCTGCCAACGCCCCAGAAGACAAAAACAACGACGATCAGTCCAAAAAGGAGTTTCACTCCCCATGATTGGGCGTTTCTGCGCATGTAATCAAGCATATATGACTCCTAGGAAATTTGTTTTTTGATTTTTATCCGGTTCAAAAGCCCGCCTGACTGGATAATTGTTAATTCATTTTGGGTCAAATCGTTTGCCACTTCAATCTCCCGGCCCGAACCGGCGGCAGCAGAAAATTTTTCTCCCGGCCGGATCTTCGCACAGTTAATTTCCAGAATATCGTCCCGGGATATGCGCCCGTAATCATCGGCATCAACCAGGATCAGGGGCAATATTCCAAAATTTACCAGGTTGGCCCGATGAATGCGGGCAAAAGACTTGGCGATGACTGTTTTTATCCCCAGATATCTGGGGCCGAGGGCTGCGTGTTCCCGGCTGGAGCCCTGTCCGTAATTTTCGCCCGCGAGAATGGCGCTCGAACCGGATTTAAGGGCCCGGTCCGCGAAGTCCTGGTCCACGCGGGAAAATATATAGCGGCTGATGGCCGGGATATTGGACCTGAGCGAGGTCACTTCCGCGCCTCCGGGCAGGATATGATCGGTGGTGATATCGTCGCCGACCTTGATGCTCACCGGCAGGCTCAACCGGTCCGGGAGCTGCTCGAATCGCGGCAGGGGAACAATGTTCGGCCCGCGTTCAATTTCTGTTTTTGGGGCATCGTCCGGAAAGACGAACAAATGCCTTATGCTCGGGGTTTCAGCCGGAAGTTCGGGCCGGGGGATTGCCTGACCCCATGTATTGGGAGACGTGAATCTGCCGTTTATGGCGGCAAAGGCCGCGGTTGCTGGACTGGCCAGATATACCCGGGCGTCTTTTGTGCCGCTGCGGCCCTCGAAATTGCGGTTGAAAGTGCGCACACTCACGCCTTTGCTTACCGGAGAGCCGCCCATGCCGATGCATGGCCCGCAGGCGCATTCCAGCAACCGGGCTCCGGCATTGAGCATGGGCCAGACAAGATCTTCCCGCATGAGCATGTTCAGAACCTGTTTGGAACCGGGTGAAATGAGCAGATCCACGTGTCCAGCCTTTTTCCTGTTTCCCAGGATACCGGCCGCTGTTTTCAGATCGGCGTATGAGGAGTTGGTGCACGAACCGATGGCTGACTGGTCGACATGGACGCCTTCAAGTTCTTCCACCTTGACCCCCAGATCGGGCATGTGCGGTTTTGCGGCCATGGGCACGATTTCAGAAAGATCAATGTCAATAGTTTTATCGTATTCGGCATCCGGATCAGCCTGCAGCTGCCTGAAATCATGTTCGCGGCCCATCGACTTCAGAAAAGCCCGCGTATTTTCATCCGAGGGAAAAATGGATGCCGTGGCACCGAGTTCGGCACCCATGTTGGTTATTGTCGCCCGTTCCGGTACGCTCAAAGTGCCGACTCCGGGACCGGTATATTCAAGCACCCGGCCTACTCCGCCTTTGACGCTCAACATGCTCAGCAGATAGAGTATGACGTCCTTGGCCGAGGCCCAGCCAGTGAGTTTTCCGGTCAGCCGGACATTTACCACCCTGGGCATGTTTATCGTGTACGGTTCTCCGGCCATGGCCAAAGCCACGGACAGTCCTCCGGCACCCATTGCCAGGCTTCCGACCCCGCCTCCGGTAGGGGTGTGGCTGTCCGAACCGAGCAGGGTCGCTCCCGGCCGGGCAAAATTTTCCAGATGCAGCTGATGGCAGATTCCGGTCCCGGCAGGTGAAAAGACCATGCCGTATCTGGCGGCGACACTTTTCAGATAGCGGTGGTCGTCCGGGTTCTTGAAACCCATCTGCAATGTATTGTGGTCAACATAACTGACGGACAGATCGGTCCTTACCCGATCCATGTCCAGAGCCTCCCATTGCAGGCAGGCCATGGTTCCGGTGGCGTCCTGGGTCAGAGTCTGGTCGATCCGTATACCGGTCTCCGCACCCGGGGTCATGTTTCCGGTTTTAAGGTGTTCCTTTATTATTCTGCGGGTCAGATTCATTATTTTTCTCCTGAATTTTCAAAAGGAAAGAGGTCGTCTGACGAGTCATCCAGATCCATAATCTGGGTGTCGAGATAGCCCTGCAGCTTATAGGATGTCAGATTGCGCAGCTTGCGGTAAACCGCCATTATACGCTCGCTTTCCTTTTCAAGGATGGCATTGTGTTTTTTGATGCGGTCTTCATCCTCGGGATCCGTTTTGGACAGCAGGTAGGCCGAATTGGATATGGCGGTCAGGGGCTGGGCCAGTTCATGGCTGATGGCGCCGGAAAAGGCCAGAGCCGTACTGAGGCGGTCCTCGCTTTCTTTTTCGCTTACATTGCGCATTATCCACAACGCGTTGTCCGAATGGGTCTCCCCGGTCTTGATGCAGGTTATCTCCCAGGATTTGTCCCGGATGGTCACATTCATGACCCGGGAGGGACTGCTTTCGAATTGTGTTTCATTCAGCCATTTGAGAAGGCCTTGCGTGCCTTCTTTTCCGATGGCTTCATCCAGATGGGAAAGGATATTGTTGTCTTTTTTCTTTTCGTCTTTATTCAATGGGGCCAGAAAGTAGTTTTGCGCGGCGGCGTTATGGAAGTTAATATGGCCCTGCAGATCGGTACTGAGCAGCGGGAAGGGAAGGTTGCTCATTATAAGCTGCAGTGTATCCTGATGTTCTTCCAGCTGGCTTTTAAGCAGGGAGACCGCGCTCATGTCCTGAATGAGCTCAAGACTGCCCAGAACTTTCCCGTCTTTGACTATGCGCTGGGCGGTCAGCAGGTAATATCCGGTAAGGCGGCCGCGCAGATGCAGGTAGCCTGAGACCTGAACACCGTTTTCAAGAAGCGTGAAATCCGTTTCCGGCTGGCCGAATGCGGCAGAAATCCTGTCCACTCTGTCCTGATTGAGGATTATTTGTCCCAGCAGAGGATGCTGCTCCAGATAAAAGGCGTGCCCGACCTCATAATGTCCGATTATCTGTTCGGCCGGAATTTCGGTCAAAGCTTCGCAATGCTTGTTCCAATGTATTACATGCCCCCGGGAATTGAAAAGGATGGCCGCAAAAGGCAGGCTGTCCAGAGTCTGATTCAAAAAACGGCCTTTATAGTCCTGTTTCCTGCGGAGCACCTCATGGGCGCGGAACAGAGCGTTCATCCAGTGGGCCGGGATGTCCTCCATGAGCCGGATATGGTCCGGCAGTTCGGAGCGCAATCCCATAATGACCCGCTTGTCATCCGAGAGATTGATGACCACGTTCAGCGAATGCCGTTTTAAAAGTTCGCTCCAGGAAGCATAGGCCGGGAGGCGGGTATTCGGAGGTCTGTCCGTGTAGGCCAGGCCGACTATCTCTATCTGCGGCCATATGGATGTCTTGGGGACAAGTGTCCTGTATATGACGGAAAGTAAGCGGGCCGGTCCGACAATTCCAACGCTGTAACTCATGCGTGACTAAACTTCCATTGCCAGTCGGTTCATTTTCTTCTGCCGGAATTCTATTTCCACCTGAAGGCGGAGTTTCTTTTGCTGCAGGGAAAAGATCTCTTCGTGATGAAATATTCCGGCCTGCGGATTTTCATGCTCGCGGAGTTCGATTATCCTTGAAGCGCAAGCTGCCATTTCAGTGCTCAGCTCATCGATTTCCCGCTGCAATTCTTGAATGTTAACGGACAATAATCCTTCTCCTCTGCGGTTTTTCGGTGTTTTGCGTATTATTTTCCTTTGAGCGCCGGTACTGTTTCTGCGGTTCCGGCAGGGACATGAAAATTTTCCAGAATTGGGGCCAGACGCTGGTCAGTATGCCCGGATTGGCCAGGCACAACCCACGGTAGGAAAAGGAAACCAGGGCGTAGGCCAGACACCAGGAAGGCGTTGGACATTCCCAGTGCGGCCCTTTTTCAGCCGATTTGTCAGGCGCACCGATCTCCACTCTGTTCGGGAAAATACGGAAGGTAACGCCAATGGCCTCCAGGAATTCTCCGGCGGTGTCTACATCGGCCTGCACATTGTCGGTAAATATCGAACCCTTTTTTTTCGCTCCGGCGATCAAGGCGATGGCAAGCGGGAGGAGTCTCGGCAATTCGCGGATATCCAGGTCTGCTTCCTCGGGTTCCGGGCCTCTGCTTGAGCTGATTTGCTTGTCCTTGACCTCAGTCCGCAGTCCCGCACGGTTCAGCAGGTCGAGAATTGATGAAGCAAGCGGGCAGCCCGGCCAGTCGCCCTCCAGAAGTACGGTGCCGCCCGTGTACAGGGGCATGGTCAGAAGATACGCGCTCAGGACCGGATCGAGCTGTATAGCCTGGTTGCGGGGCAAAGAAAGCGGACCCGGATTTATCTTTATTTCTCCGGGCGCAGCAGAACAGGTAACGCCGCATTGTTTGAGTATATGCAGACAATTCGTTGCCTGCGGGGGCAGCTTTTCGGGGTTGAAGCGAATGTTGAGCGGGCGGGGATAAGTGCAGGCGCCGATTATAAGCGCCAGCAGCAGGTCCGGATCGCAATCGTCCGGAAAGTCGATGCTTTCCGGGAGATTGCCGGAAGCCTCAAGTCTTAGCGGCGGGCTGTAGCTTTGCGGTTCTATAAAATTGAGCCTTGCCCCGAGTTGAGTGAAAAGCGGAATTTCCTCCCGGAGACTGTGGTTTTTCAACCCGGCCGAGCAATTGAAGCGGACCACGCTGGGGTGCCCGGCGCCCAGCGCGAGCATCAAAAACAGGTTGAATTTGTCCTCGCCGACATAAATAGAGGCTCCGTCCAGATTAATATCCGCTTCCTGGCTGTGCAGGGTGTCCTCTTCCCAGGAGAGTTTGGCTCCGCCCTGATTCAATGCCTTTATGAATTCAACATGGATATCGTTAAGCGGATAGTCGCGTATGGTGCGGATGCCCGGGGTTTTGGCCGCGACAAGAGTATGCAGCCTGGTCTCGATGGATTCCTTGGGCCCGGCTATATTGATGTTCAATGGACGCTGGGCCGGATAGAGACAGAAAGGTTTATCCGGGCTTTTTTCAGCCTGGGCGTAGGCCAGGTTGTTAAGTTGGCTGAAAAGTTGCCGGTAGAGCATTTTGTTTCCGCTCTGGGCCGAATCTTTCCATTTTTTCCATAAATTCTTTTCCAGTTCGGCATCGGTAAAGCTGGCTTTGCGATCCTTTCGCTTGCGGGATATATTGCCAAGCAGCTTTATTCTTCGATGTATAAGTGATACCAGCTCGTTTTCGAGCTGATCCAGCTCGGAGGAAAGTGATGTTTTTCTGTCTGGGGAGTTCATGCGGACACCTTTTTCCGGGCCTGAATAAATAATTTCCTTGGTGATACGAACCGATAAAGTATAAAATTATATGTTATTATTCCCCGGGAGGCAAGTTTTAAGTATGGGCCTTTGCTCGAATTGATTCGCTTTTAAAAAATTTGTTAAGTTGCGCAGTAAATTTTTTCGGACTCTCCGGCGAACTGCATGGATTTTTGCGAGTTATTTTCCTGATCCTTTTGCTGCCGAACTTGCGGTTCGGTATTTTTCAGGCCCCGCCAAAGGGGATGCCTGCCCCCTTCGGCCCCGCTGATTCCAGAGGAAGGCGGTTTTTGTTATCGGCAATGCCCATTGGTTTGAAGGCTTATGTTTGTGTTCCATCCCGCGGTCCGCTTTCCCCCTTTTGGCGAGGGCAGAAAAATATGCGAACCTTTCGTCAGGAACATCAGAAAGGATCACTCGAATAAAATCCCTGCGCAACGTCGAGGAACCGTTTTTGGCACTTTGTTGAAAGGAATGGTTTATGCCGCAAATAAAAGGTTGTGCGATACGCGGGTTTTCGGTAACCGGCAGAAGCGGTTGACAAAAAAGGGCCATTTCCGGATGGAAACTAAATAGTTCTTCTCCGGAAATTAAAAAATTTCCGGACTTAGAAATATCGGGTTTCCAATTCGTAAATGAGATTTTTTCCCGTTTAACAAGGAAATTGAGTAATTATGAGCGAGCGTATCTTAATACGTGATCGAATAATTACGAAAATTGACGCCGTTAAATTGGAAAAGGGCCATTTCCGGATGGAAACTAAATAGTTGTAAATAACCAAAAGATACGGGGAAACAATATGGCGCTACTTTCGGCAGAAAGATTGCGGATTCATCCGCCCATGGACCTGGAAATGTACATGATCCTGGCCCAGGTCAAAGGGTTGGAGGGCAGGGAAACCGTGGAACTGATCCCGCTTTGGGAACGATTGTCTTCCGGGCTTGCGGTGTACAGGCTGGGAGAGAAAAAAGGATACGCAGCCGCGTATCTGAATAAAGAAATTGAAGATGAACTGGAAAAGGCCTGGGAAGAGAGTCCGTCAAAAGGATTCAAGAAGCAGGCCCTGGCCCAGACGCTTATCATGGGCGCTTTACGCCAGCTGCTGCCCGAGCTGGATAAGCATCAATGCGCTCCGGTGCCCAAGCCGAACAAGCTTTTAAAACGTTCCCTGGCCAAGATCGGGCTGGAATTTTCCAATGCCGGGACTCTCAACTATAAGTATTCCACGCTGACTTTCTGTCCTTTTCGAGGCGGATGCGAACTCTGTTATCTGGCCGAAAGCTGTCCCAAGTATAATCCGCCCAATTTAAAAGGGCTTTTCAGTTCCAATTCTGAAGGACGGGACGCGGGTTAGCCCCGGGCGAAAGCCTGGCGCAAAAGATGATTTTTCAGGCCGCCGATATCCCGCGGCGTATATCCAAGCGCCTTTTTCCAGACCGTGTCCGATTCCATGCAGAAATATATCTGTTTATCCAGGCCGTTTTGCCGGAGTTTTTTGACTATAAAGGAAAACTGCTCCAGGCGCAGAGGCAGAAAGAGCCTGTTTTTGCCGTCCATGCCGGTTACAAATTGGTTATAGATAAATGAACAATCCGGTCTCTGTTTCTCGATTATGGCCTTTAATTCCGGCATGCACCTGAACGATCCAAGGCTTAAATAGGCGATGTCCGCGGGCTGGAGATAGTCGAAGAGCATCTCAATGGTGCGGGCGTATCCCTGTTTCCAGCCTGGATGATGAATAATGGGATCAAAATGCAGGCAGACGCGGAAACCGTTTTCAGCGCATGTGCGGGCCGCGGCGAGTCTGCTCTCCAGACAGTCGGCCTTTTTTTCATGTTCCCGGCTGATGTATTCGCTGTTCAGGGACCAGGCCGGAAGTACGCCACCGGGGTCGGCGACGTGGTCCATCCAGGACAGATCGGCTATCTTTGATTTCAGTTCCAGGCAGACATTGGGAAAGTCGTTTAGAAACCGCACAAGGTCCCGGCTGTACGCAGTCAGTGGTTCGAGCACCAGGGAGTCGGTGAATTCGCCGGTCCCGGCCCTGAACAAATGTTCGGGATTGGTCCGGAAGGCTTTTTCGAGTTCAGAGAACAGGTCTTCCTGGTTGGCCCAGACTTTAAGGGCTTTATCCTGAAAATAGCTGTCCAGGATGCAGTATGTACAGCCCAGGGGGCAGTTCTCCCCGATATGGATGATTCGGTATCCGCAGCACCGGTAATATTGCGTTCCGGGACAGAAGCGCAGAAATTTTCCTTTGTAGTGCTTTAGGTACAAAGTCCCGGAGTTCAATTCGGGTTTTTCGTCCGGGGCAACAATGTCTGCCTGGATTTGCGGCAGTCGTTTTTTTACCCGCACGGCCAGATGGGAATTGCCGACTTGTTCATCGATCAAAATGCGGTTTATTTCCCGCAGATATCCGGGGAGTTCGGTTTTATCCTTCATGAGCCGCAATTGTCTCCTGAATCCCCGAGCATGTTTTCTCTGAATTTTGTCCAGCGCTCAAATCCCCCGGAATCTTTTATCATCTGCAGTTCCGAACAGAGTTCTTGCAACTCCGCGCCGGAACCCGCCCGGGACGAAAAATGGAGTTCATTTGATTCCAGGTTGGCTCCGTGTTCGGCCCGCCACCTGGTTCCGGCGGCAATTTCCCGGCAAAGATCGTTTTTTCTCTGTATGAAGGCGGCTACTGCCGGGGAATGAAGCGCGTGCATCTTTTTCAGGATGAGGGACATGGCATCCTTGGGGGAAAGATTTTCGGCGAGCAGGGCCTGCAGATCATTGTCCCGGACAAGCTTTTCCGGCGATATTTGATGCCTGCGTGCCGTCTCATACGCCCAGGACAAAAGTTTGCAGGCGTTATTCGCTGACCACGATAAATTTTCAAAAAACGGAAACAGGGCATCCCGGTCGGCTGAGTTCATTTTTTCCAATATTTGCGCTGACCGAAGCGGAACATGTCCGTCTGTCAGAAGGGCGTCCCATTTTTTTTCAATATTCAGCCAGGCGTGCAAGTCCCGGCTTTCCCTGCTTTCGGGGCGTACCCCCAGAGTCTCGAGCATTAGTCCGCGGCGGCGGCTGTCGCGGGAATAATACCGCAAGGCAACGGCCATTTCTCCGGGTGCGGGTGTTTCCCGCATATTGCTCTGGGCGTAGATAAGGGCGCAGTCTTGCTTGTCGATGGAAATTTCAAGCGCGGCCACGCTGCGGTTTTTTTCCCGCAGGGCCATAACCCGTTTGTACCCGGTGACCAATTGCGTTTTTTGTTCATTGCTGCGGACAATTACCGGCTGAAGCTGTCCGGCGAAGTCGATGGAGTTTTTCAGTCTCTGGTCCGGTTGGCGCGGCCAGAGTATCCATTCTCCGGAGCAATCAATATCCGCGGGGGTGAGCAT
Organism: Thermodesulfobacteriota bacterium; assembly: GCA_051748085.1. Lineage (GTDB taxonomy): Bacteria > Desulfobacterota > Desulfovibrionia > Desulfovibrionales > Desulfonatronovibrionaceae > CAYNNQ01. Next base: position 4,044 of record JBNJHA010000026.1, on the reverse strand, counting down.
TGTTATTTTAACTTTATCGTATTTGATCAGCAAATTTTTTGCTTCTCCTTTCGGCCTGTTTGTTTCTTATGCATTTTAAAAAGATGTTCCTTCAAAACCGGTTTTTCCTGTTCGGTCAAGAAAGAGATGCTTCGGCCGCGAAGCTCTCTCTCAGAATGGCAGACCGGAATCCAGAGACCAGATATATAGGATTGAATTTCCGGCCTTTTCATTTTATTTCCGGGCGGAGTGTTGCCCAAATTCGAAGATCAGAATCAAAAAAATCCGGTAAATAGTTACGATTTTTTTCCCCATCCGAGAGAGTCCTTCTTGACAACTTTTATTTCTGCTTCCTATAGGACAGAATCTTTGAAAGATTTTATAGCCTGTTAAAAAATCTGTTGACGATTTTTATCTGCCGCCCGAAGATTTCCGAAATGACCCTGTCAGGCAAAAAACAGGGCGCAGGAGCATTCAAATCCGGCAGGGGACGTTTGTATATGCATGCAGACGCAAATGTCCAGGGCTGTTTTTTTCGTGTCGGGCCGCGGACAAGTACTCAGAAACATTCTAGTTGCAAAAGGGGGCGTTTAATGCTGGACAGTTTATCCACTCAAAGGACTTATGCTTTGGTCGGACATGGTGGGACCGGAAAGACTTCCGTGGCGGAAATGATTTTGTTTAATGCCGGAAAGATCAAGAGAATGGGCAAAATCGAGGAAGGCACCACGGCCCTGGATTTCGAACCCGAGGAAATTAAGCGCCGGGGCAGTATTCAGCCGGGATTCGCCAATTATGCCTGGAAAAAGAATCAGCATTTTTTAATAGATCTGCCGGGCGACAATAATTTTATCGGGGATCTTCCCTATCATCTGAGCGCGGTCGACGGCGTGGTCTTTGTTATTGACGCGGTCGACGGAGTAAAGCCGCTGACCAAGAAAACATGGTCCGAAGTCAAGAATGCCCAATTGCCCAGTCTGGTGTTTATCAATAAAATGGACCGGGAACGGGCGGATTTTGACATGGCCCTTAGCGGGCTTACGGACATACTGGGCATCAAACCGGTATTGCTTTCGCTGCCCATCGGCGCTGAAGCCGATTTTAAGGGCGTGGTCGATATTCTGGCTGAAAAGGCCTATTTTTTCGACGAAAACGGCAAGAGCAGCGAAGGGGAGATTCCGGCTGATCTGGCTGATCGTGCTGCTGAACTCCGGGAAACAACAGTCGAGAATATCGCGGAAAGCGATGAAGTCCTGATGGAGAAATATCTTGAGGAAGGTGAACTCTCGACGCAAGAAGTTTACGAAGGGCTGGCCGCTGGAGTGAAAAACGGCGAGCTGGTGCCGGTTTGCGTCGGAGCCGCCCTGGAGAACAAGGGCGCGGGGCATCTTCTGCACGCGGTTCAGGAATTACTGCCTTCTCCGCTGGAACATCCCGAATGGGTGGGAAAAGATGGTGAAACACGCGCGTCTTCGATGGAGGAGCCTTTCGCCGCTGTCGTGTTCAAGACCATTGTCGATCCTTTTTCCGGCCAGTTGAGTGTGCTCCGGATTTTATCGGGTACCGCATCCCAGGATATGGTTGTGGCCAATCCCGCGCGGGATAAAAAGGAAAAGCTGGGTCAGCTTCTGCAGTTCGAGGGCAAAAAACAGGTGCCCTTAAAGGAGGAAGTTGGACCGGGAGCAATCGTGGCCGTGCCAAAGTTGAAGGATGTGCACACCGGGGATACTCTGTGTTCGGAAAAAGATCCTTTTGTGCTTTCCCTGCCGGAGCTGGCTCCGAACATTTTGTCCTATGCCTTGAGCGCCGCCGAGCAGGGCGAAGAAGATAAAGTTTTTGCCGCGGTGCAGCGGATCCTGACCGAGGATGTTACCCTGAACCTGAGCCGGAATGAGGATACCGGAGACATGCTGCTGTCCGGCATGGGGCAGCTGCATATTGAAACGGCAGTGGAAAAAGTCAAGCGGCGGTATAAAGTTGATATCGTTTTGAAGACGCCCAAGATTCCCTATCGGGAAACGATTAAGGGCAAGACCGAAATACAGGGAAGATATAAAAAACAAAGCGGCGGCCGCGGCCAGTTCGGAGATTGCTGGATCAAGCTTGAACCGCTGGGCAGAAGCGAAGGGTATGAATTTGTAAACTCCATTGTCGGCGGGGTTATCCCCAAACAGTATATCCCGGCCGTGGACAAAGGCATCCAGGAGGCTTCGAACAAGGGCATTTTGGCCGGTTATCCGGTGGTGGACTTCAAGGTGACCCTGTATGACGGCTCTTATCATAGTGTGGACTCTTCGGAAATGGCATTCAAGGTGGCCGGATCGATGGCCTTTAAAAAAGCATTGGAAAAATGCAAGCCTGTCCTGCTTGAACCGATAATGAATGTCACTGTTTATATCCCGGATGAATACATGGGGGACGTGATCGGGGATATCTCCAGCCGTCGGGGACGTGTCCAGGGTTCGGCGTCCAATAATGGAATAACCGATATACACGCCCTTGTTCCCATGGCCGAAATTCTGCAGTATGCCCGGGACTTGCGCTCCATGACCGGAGGTCAGGGCACCTTTACCATGGAATTTGATCATTACGAGGAATGTCCGGCTCAGGTTTCGGAAAAGGTGATCGAGGAGAGTCAGGCCGAGGCTGGATAATTTTTTCCGGCTCTTTGACGAAAGGCATGGATATTTGTGTCAATGCCCAATTTTATTGTTTTTGAACGAGAAGTAATGCAAAAAAGACCCCGTAACGGGGTCTTTTTTTTGGGGAACGTCTCCGAGGCTTGCGCGTCCTTTTTTCCTGGAAGTTGGCAGGGAATTTTTTTTGAAAAATCGTCTGTTGTTCCCTTGCTGTTTCAGGCCGTTCATTTTATACATAAAAATCTGACGACATATAATTGGATACTATCCAGGAAGGCAAAATTTCTGGATTAAAAATAGTTGTTTTTAAACAAGGGATTAGGGCCCGTTTGAGTGCTTGAAGCCGCACTTGCGGGTTATGTTGGCCAATTTTTTATTTTTTTTCGGAGCCGGTATGGAAAATTTTATTGATGGACTGAAGATAACTCCCCTGGGCGGACTGGGCGAGATTGGTATGAACTGCATGGTTTTGGAAACAGAGGAATCCATGGTGGTCATTGACTGTGGTTTGATGTTTCCGGATGATTTTCATCTCGGCGTGGACGTGGTCATCCCCCGCCTGGATTATATTTTTAAGCGCAAAAATAAACTGCAGGGGGTTGTTTTGACCCATGGGCATGAAGACCATATCGGTGCCCTGCCCTGGCTTGTTCCGCATGTAAAAACCACTCTCTACAGTTCTGAATTTACGCTCAGTCTGCTCAAAAATAAACTGACCGAATATAAACTTGTGGATGATGTTGCCTTGCGTCCGGTTTCTCCCGGACAGAAATTGAAATTAAAGGATTTTTCCTTTTCCTTTTTCCCTGTTTGCCACTCAATTATCGAGGGTTTGGCCCTCGGAATCGAAACTCCGGTGGGCAAAATCGTGCACAGCGGCGATTTCAAGATCGATCCCAATCCAATAGGCGGACACGCCACCGACATGGAGGGCATTTCCGAATTTTCTTCTTCCGGGGTCAGTTTGCTCATGTCCGATTCCACGAACGTGGAAAGAGAAGGCGACGCTCTGACGGAAATGGAAATCAAGGATTCCCTGCGGGAGATATTTGTCCAGGCCGAGGGAAGGGTGCTGGTTACACTCTTTTCGAGCCATATCCAGCGCATGCAGGAAATATTTGATCTGGCCCTGAGTCACGGGCGGAAAGTGGCTGTTAGCGGACGCAGCCTGGTGCGCAATATTGAATTGGCCCGGGAACTCGGCTTTCTGGAATACTCCGAGGATAACTACATTGATCTTGAGGACTTGCCGAAGCTTGCCGAATCTGAAGTGGTCCTGCTGCTAACCGGTTCGCAGGGTGAGCCCTTGTCCGCCTTGACCCGGGTCGGGCTGGGCGAGCATCGCCAGATCAAGATAAACAAAGGCGATACAGTGATCATGTCCTCGCGTTTTATTCCCGGGAACACTAAGGCGATCACCAAGGTG
>JBNJHA010000025.1:3733-32426 GCA_051748085.1 Thermodesulfobacteriota bacterium | reverse complement strand
CTGCACCTTGCCGGATATGCTTCGCCTCCGTCGGGCGGTTTCCCGGCAAGGTAAAGGAAAACACACTGCCCTGACCGGGCTTGGAATCCACATCAATGCCGCCGCCGTGCAATTCCACCAAATGCCGGGTAATGGCCAGACCCAGTCCCGCTCCCCCGGTTGCCCTGCTTTCCGCCGCGCTCAGCTGCTCGTAGGAGTTGAATATGCGCTGCCGGGCCGCGTAAGGGATGCCGATGCCCGTATCCGCCACTGATACCCGGGTGAACCCGCCCGAATTGCGGGCGGAAACCGTGACGCTTCCGGATTCGGTATATTTTACGGCATTGCCCACCAGATTGAACAGTATCTGCTCCAGGCGTTCAGGATCTGCCAGAACCGGAGGGAGGTCGGTTTGAACGGAATTTATCAGCTCCAGATTCTTGCCCGCGGCCATGCTCCGGGAGATGTCCAGAACGCCCCGGACCGCCTCGTGCAGACTGACAGCGGATTTATTCAAAGCTATATCCCGGTGGGTGAGCCGGGAAAAATCAAGGATTTCGTCCACCAATCCGGAGAGGCGTTTGCCGCTGTGCGCGAGCAGTTTCAGATGTCCCCGGGCCTCCGTTGACAGCCTGCCCCCCGCCCCGGCCAGAAGAGTCTCGGCAATGCTCACGATCCCGGCCAGGGGGGTTTTTAATTCGTGGGTGGTATTGGCCAGAAAATCGTCCTTGAGGTTGTCCATGTCCACAAGTCGCAGATTGGCCTCTTCCAAATTGTCTGAAAGCTTCTCCACCCGGGAAAAAGCATCGGCAAAGGTGGCGGAGATGTAAAACGAGTAGGACAAAATAAAAATAAACACGCCATAGGGTGCAAAAGGCGTTGTATTGGTGATGTTCAGATCAAAAACCATCACGTCCAGTTCGGCCAGGGCCAGGGCCAGGTATCCGGGAATGAGCATAAGGACGTTTTTTTCCCTGTGCAGCAAATCCAGGGCAAAGACAGCGAATAGGTAGCCGTAAACGGCCCTGGTCACCCAGAAATATAAAAAAGGTCCGAGCCCATAGGCATTGGGCGGGGTGAGCAGGATATAAACGATGTAAACCGCTCCGAGGAATACGGCAGCCCTGTTGACGATCCTGCCGTATTTTTTGGGAAACAGGACATGATAAAAAATGACCATCAGGGGGATGGTCAGTCCAAAGGGCAGAAGCGAAAAATTGATATACCATTCCCAGGGCAAGCCCGGAGCAATGAAGGACATCAAAAATCCGGAAGACGGACTGAACAATGTAGCCACGCCCCAGAAAAAACAGAACAGGCCGAAGTACAGGTTCGCGCTTTCCGATCGACGCCGGGAAAAAAGCACCAGGTGATACAAGGCCATGATAAGCAGGGCCCCCGCCATGAAGGCCCCGGAAAATCGGCGGACATCGATCATGCCCTGAATCTGCTCTCCGGTCCCCAAAAAGATGCTGGAGTTGATCCCGCCCCGGACATTATGGTGGTTGGAAACATGCAAAACAATTTCCATATCCCGATCCGTGATCTTGAATCGCGGCATCAGGATATGGCCGACCGGCTTTTCCGAGGATCGGTCCACCCCGGGTTCCCCGCTGGAGGCCACTACTGTCCGGTTGACCCGCACTTCGCATACGGAAAGCATCCCGGACACGAGCAGGGACATGGTGGGCGCCGGGGATCGCGTAATAAGGGAGGCAGGGAGTCTGACCCGGAGCCGATAGGTTCCCTGCCCTTGGGCGGAAAGCGCATCACCTGCACCGTTTTTCCCCCGCCACATCCCCGGAAGGAATAAAAAATCAGAATCCTCTTGCCCGGAAGAGTTCATGGCCCGGGAGTCAAGCAACCGCCCCCAGACAAACTCCCATTCTCCGTCCAGCCTGATTGGGCCCCGGGCGGTAAAATCCCACTTTGTAAGATCAAGAACGCCGTCACTGGCACGCGGGGAGAACTGAACGGACGAGGCACAGCCCATGACCCCGGCCAAAAGAATCAATAATACGATGATTCGCTTGGAATAAGGGCAAGTCTGCTGCGGGCCGGCAGGAATTTTCTTTCGCAATGATCGCACCTTCCCTTGAAATGCCTCCTCCATTGATTCGGATCAAAAACGGGTGGGGCGGACACCCCAGGAGGCAGACAAAAATGGAAAGTACATTTTTATGGTCTTGGCCAAAGAAGCGCAAGCACTTATTTCAATTTTTCATCCAATAGAAACGCGGCCATTTCCCGGCGGGCATCCTCGCCTTCGGGCAAGTCTGGAATCAGATCAAAGCCATGAAACATACCCTCCCAGACCAAAAGCTCTACATCCACGTTGGCCCGCCGCATGGCTCGATTGAGCCTTACGCAACTGCTTAAAAAAAGATCCCTGGTCCCGGTTATGATCAAGGCAGGTGGAAAACCGGACCAAAAGTCGGCATACACCGGGGAAAGCAAAGGATCCTTGGGGTTTTTGCCCCCTGCGTAGGCCAGGACAAAGTATTCCATGAGACTATCCCATTGCAGCACCGGATCCCGGCCCTCGTTGGCAAAATAACTGTCTCCGGTACGGGTCAGGTCCGCCGCGGGAGAGGACAGACCCAGGGCGGCGGGCATGGGCAGATCCGCGGCGTCTGCCATAAGCAGCATGGCCAGGGCCAGGTTCCCGCCGGCCGACCCACCGAACAGGACAACGTGTTGTGGACCATGAGACTTTACCAGTTCCGCGTACACATCCAGGCAATCGTTCAGGGCGGCCGGAAAGGGATACTCCGGGGCCAGCCGGTAACAAACCGCATATACCGGCATCTGCAGAAGACCAGCAAGACGCATGGCGTAGGCGTCGTCCGGATTGCCCAAGGCAAAACCGCCGCCATGTATATACAAGGCTATTTTGTCCTTGTTTTCCCCGGGGATGCTCCGGGGAGTCAACACTGCCACCGGCACACCGCCCACCCTGTTCCATTCTATTGAAGCAAGAAGCGTTCGGTGCAAATCATTCCTTTCTGCAGCACCTGCGGCCTGTTGTGTTTCCCGGATTGCCGGGATCGTAGACAGAGTAAGCGGATTCTCAAATATCGGCGGCGTGTTTTGAGCCATAAATTTCCGGGCCTGGGGGCTCAAAGTTCCGGTCTGATGCAGCCGGGATACATCCGGGGCGCAAGAAGACATCACCACAGAGAACAACAACAGAAAAAGAAAACGAATAGGATATCCATTGTCTATTAACTTCATTCCTGTGCATCCCGTACAGGCCATACGTAAAATGCCCAATGATCCTTTCCGGAATCATCCTTGAAACCGGTATCCAAGTTCAGACTATACGCCCACCAGCTTCCCGAGGTACTTGACCAGTAGAATGACGGTTGAACATTGTAAAATGGAGGATGACCAGCAAGAGCGTCTTTTTGGTTGAGCAACTCAGTTATGTTCGGCAGCCTCCAATCGGATTTTCCGGCAAGACTGAAGGAGGAGCAGCCAGACATGGCATCATCCCATTTATACTTTCCCAATGGATTTGCATCCTTGGTCCACATCAAATTGTATCGCGTGTCGGTAACCGTCCCATCCCGGTGATCCACAAACCGCTGGGCATGGACAGCGCTCGGCAACTGCAGCAGAAAGATGAAAAATAACAGGGCGATAAATCCTCGATTCACGATGTTCCTCCTTATTGTATTAAGGTTGATCAATTTCATTGCGCCGGAATTGTCAGCTGCAGCGGTGACAAGGGTTTGTCGTCCTCCAGCAGGGTAAAGGCGAGCATGATAAAGGAAAAAACCCGTTTGGTTTCCAGATCACAGTCGTCGATCCAGAACCAGTGGCTGCGATACCGGACCGAGGCAAAGGCTTGATCGGGCCGGGTCGGGGACGATTTCACCGTAATACTATCCAGACTCCCCGCCCCGACATGATCGAGCACTCCGGGTATGGCCCTGCTTTCAGCCAAATCATGTTCCGGGATCTGCACCCGGGCGGATACGGCAGCCAGCATTTGCATCAAGGAAAAAGTCTGCACCGCGATCACATTGTTTTCCCGGGCCGCCTGGTACCCGGCGGTCAGAACATACTCGTCCAGGGCGGGATCCAGACCGAGCAATGCCTGCAGTTCCCGGACCAGGACACTGGTCTCCTCAGTAGGCCGCATCCCTCCCAGGGCCAGCATCAGACGCGGACGCTCCCCGGCCTGAAGCTTGCGGCTGACCACATGCACCGCATCCAGCATCTGAAGTCTGGAGATGATCTGCACAACTCTTTGAAAAGAAGACTGGGCCGGGAGATGGGTCCCGGGGAGGTGGGCCTCGTTGCGCAAGCCGTTTATCGCGCGAACACTCAGGGTAAACAGGAAGTTGGCCGAGATTCCGGAATTCAGGCCATAAAGCATATTGCGCACCGGGATGGGCGAAATCACCCCTTTGCGAAAAGCATTGCCGGTCAGAGGTCTGTAGGTGATGGTCGGACGGTCCGTGTATTTGCCGGACACGCCAAGATCCAGGTTACTGGAGTCACTGGAGGCGGACAGGTCGAACATGGACCGGGAAAAGCCCACATTGGCTCCGGTCTCCAGGGAATGGGCGGCCACGATATCTCCCACATCCACAAAAAAAAGCGGCTCCACATAGCGAATCTTGACAATGTTCAAAAGAATCTGCTGCTTCCAGGATTCCGTGATGGAAGTATTGTATTTTGTACGATCCGAAGTCATTTTCCCCGGGCCGATGGATGCGCATCCGGCAAGAAATAACAGCGCTACCAGCAGCACTCTCCGGCTTAATCCGGCCAAGGTATGTTTCATGGCATAACCCCGGGGGCGAATGTTTCATCCAGCCAGTCGAAGAGTACCTGACCGATGAGACTCCGGTTTTCCATAACGCAATGGTTGCTCGCCCCTTCATCCGCCGGGGTCACCACCATTTTCTTCACCGGACCCGAGAAATTGTCCATGGCGATTTTCTGCTGGCGCTGAACCTCCCGACTTCGATACTCGCCTTCGCCGACAATAATCAGGGCAGGAACCTCTATTCTTACCGGATTAAAGGTATTTCCCTGGTTGGCGTCGACCAGTTTTTCCGGCTTATCCAGGGGCACTCCGTAACGCCAGCAAATACTTTTGACCACGTCTCCATGAAACGAAGACCAGGAAGCCCTTTCTTCCGGGGATTCCAGAACGGCGGGCATGGTGGCGAACAGCTCTCGGGCGTCCACCACGGCGGAAGTCATGACAATGGCCTTGATGCGCGGATCAAACATGGCCGCCTGGGGAACGAAAAGGCCTCCTCCGCTGAAACCATACGAAGCCAGGCGTTCACGGTCCACGTCCGGCCTGGAGACAAGATAGTCGATAACCGCCTTCATGGCCACATTGGTATCCGTACGAAAGGTCATGCCCTGCAGCGGGAGCATGCCCTGGCCGGGCAAATCTACTGTGGCGAAGTTGTAGCCCCGGGCATGGGCCTGGGGAGCGATGTAGAAAAAGAGGTCCTCGGCAAAGGTTTCCCCGCCGCCGATCATCAGCAGGGTCTTTGCCGGCCGGGAGCCGGCCGCTGCTTTCCAGAAATAACCCGGGAGAACCGAGTCCTGGAAAGGAGCCTCGAAATACTCCACCGGCGGATCGAAAAGAGCACCGGCTTTCCGGAACAGATGGCGAAGCTTTCTCCCCCGCTCTTGAAGAGCCGGATTATCCGGAAGCATGGAAATAAGTGAGATGCGGTAATAATTGGCGGCCCGCAAAAGCTGATCCCTGGCACTGATCACATGGCCGGCGGCCAGGGAGTCCTCGCCGCGCTTTTCGGCCCGTCGAGCAAGTTCAAACCATTCCCGCTGCCAACTGGCCGCATCGCCGTCCTTTATATGGGATGCCGCGTAAAAGGCCTCGCCGATCTCCACCCCGCCGTTGACCGCTGAACCGAGGACCAGATTGCCGAAATGAAAATCCATGTCCCCGTCCCGGAAAAAATAATTGAACGCGGTGGCATGCATGTCGGAGACCTTTAGGGCTTCCTCGGAAGCCATAGCCGTTCCGGCCCGGACCTGAAACGCGGCCAAAACCAGAAGACAAATAAAAAATTTTCCCGCATGGCAACCAACAATTTTCATGATCGAATATCTCCTTTATTGCTTGCTGTTTACTCGTATTCTTCAGTCCAGCTTTCCGGGATAAAAAAACAGATTTCAATCGATTGTCATGGCTTTGCCCGTTCATCCAGCCAATTCAGGATACGCTCGCTGGAAACCACAGGCGCACCGAGCTGACAATGAAATTGTCCGCCCTGTGCGGCATCGAATTCCAAATAGGTTTTTGTAGTATTCAGGGCATTGAACATCTTTTTGGCCTGAGCATTGGAACCTGCAACCTGGTCTTCGCTGGAATTGACCACCAGTATTTCGGTCTGAATATCGTCAATTACACCGGCCAGGGTATATTTTTGCAGTTTACGGAACAGTTCGCAGGGGGTGTCGGCCTGGAAGGTCCAGAACATCTGAGAGATAAACTGGTTTACATCCGGACGCTTTTCCATTTCCTGAAGTACAAGTTCATCCACCAATGGCGAACAATCTGTGGACTCCATACCTGCACGGACCGGGTCGGGAAACTTGGTCATGGTCCCGTCAAAAACGCTGTAAACTCCGCCGTCCACTATCCCCCAGCGAATCCGCTTTTCAAAAGCCAGGGCCCGGGGAACCAGATATCCACCCATGGAATAGCCCAGCAGGGCCAGGCGTTCCGGGTCCACATCCGCTCGGGCCAGGGCAAAATCCACTACCGGGGTGACCACCTTTTCCCAGTCATGGCGGAAGGGCAGTTTTTGAAGGCTGATCATCTCGCCCTGCCCCGGTCCTTCGAAAATCAGACAATTGTAGCCGCGCTTCACGGCCTGGGCGGCGAGTATGAAGTAGAGATCCTCGGCCGTGGCGTCGAGACCGGTCTGAATCAAGAGCAAGGGTCTTTTTTGGCCGCTCTTGTCCGGGGTAACGAAGTACCCGGGCAGGGTGGTTTTTTCATAGGGAATGCGCACATGCTCGATCAAACCATCCGAATGCGCCGCGGCCGCGAGAAATGCATCCCGGCCGTTCTGCCAGGCCACCTGGCCGCGCGGGTCTTTGTCGTACAGATAGATGGACGCGGCCCGGAAATAGTTTGTGGCGCGAAAATAGGCCTGTCTGGCACTCGCGGCATGCCCGGCGGCGGAAAATTCCTCAGCCGCGGCCCGGACTTTCAAGGCCATGGCATTCCAGGCCCTGTACCAGCTTTCCCGGTCAAAATCCTCCACCTGGCTGGTAATGGTCAGCAATTCCCCCAGGTCGGCCCCGCCGGAGGCGGTCACCCCGAAGCGCCATAAGCTCTGAAAAACAAAAGCGGGGTCATTGAACAAAAACCCGCTCATGGACCGCTGCTCCGGATTACGCGGAGAGCTATCGGTCCGGCCGCGGTAGTTGTCCCAGTGCTCCACCTTTCCACTTATATACACATGGCCCTGCAGGGGGAAATGGGTATGGATGAAAACCCATTTTTTATCCACGCCGGTCAGGTCCTGCAGAGAATCCGCGATTGCCGTCATCATCCCGGCCACCTCCTGATCGGTGAAAAAACCCGGGACGTACATATCCACGAAAATCGGTTTGTCCTGAACCGGCTCGCCCATGCAATGGATGGCGTCAAAAGTCTCCCAATAATAGGTGATGAACCTTTCCTCTATGCCCGTGGCCGCGGTCACGTCCCGGCTAAGTTCGGCCAGAATTTTGGGTACATCCAGGTCCGAACGGGCATAGGTAACCCGGACCATGGGATCGGCCGGATCAATGCCACCCGAGGCCATGGCTTTGTCCCGACACGGAAGGGGAGACAAAAAAAGACCGAGAACAACAACCAATACCCCGGACATAAATAAAAAATATTTCCCGGTAACTGATCCCATGCGCACCTTCCTTGCTTTGAATATTTTGCTTTCTGTTCCCTGTTTTCCCTATCATACATTGCGAGCAGGATATAATTGTCAATAAAAATCCACGTGAATTCCCGTGAAATTTAGCGCAACACTTGAAAATATTTTATCTTTAGTAAAAAATTATTGATAACTATTCACCACGCTGATAGTTCTCCGGATTTTTTGTGTAAATTTGCTGAACAGATACTAAAAATCTATTTCTAACGTTGATTGGCTAACCCGATTATGCCTTTTTCCAGCATATCGGTCTTGAAAATACTGACATGCCAGAAAACGCATGAACTGAACATCAAAAGCTTTCTTGTCATTACTTCCGAGAATGGTTACAAAGAATTTAATTTTTCAACAAATCGCATCTGGAGATTATAATTGTCGACCCAACAAGCACCCAAAACCCTTTTAAATCCCGAGGAAATCGGCAAGACCCTGCAGAGAATCGCCTTTGAGATCCAGGAACAATTTCCGGACAAAGACAACCTGGCCCTTATCGGAATACAGCGCCGTGGCGCGGATCTGGCTGGACGGATACGGGATATGCTCGCCGGCCAAGGCTATAATTCCCCGCGAATAGGCGAACTGGACATCAACATGTACAGAGACGACTGGACCAACCTGTCCTCCGTCCCGCAAATAGGGACCACGAATATTCCTTTTGAGGTCAATTCCAGAGAAATAATTTTGATCGACGATGTTTTATACACGGGCAGAACCATCAGGGCCGCTCTGGAGGCAATTCTTGATTTCGGCAGGCCTAAACGGATTGCGCTCGCGGTACTCGTGGATCGCGGACACAGAGAACTGCCCATTCACGCGGATTTTATCGGAAAGACAATAAATACCAGCCGGGAAGAACAAATAGATGTTTTGACCTTGGAAACTGATGGGAAAGATCGGGTAAGCCTGAGCCGCGGGCAGCCTTGAACGGCTCAAATGCAGATTTGCGCTTTTAACTGAAAACTCCGGGCGGGAATGTCCGGCGGTTAGCAGGAAAAGAAATAAACCATAATTTTAGACGTAAATATCCATGCCAAAATATAAAAAAATACAACTCAGTCCCGCCCGCATAGCGAGACCGAGCAAAAAGAAAGATTTTTCCCTATTTCCCCGCTTATCCTCCAGATCGATACATCATCGGATTTCCGGGTATACCTGTATAACAATGAGCAGTATGTCCTGTACACCAAAGAGCAGGAAAAATTCACTTCCGCGCTCAAGAGGAAACTGTATGAAAACGGAATCGAACATATTTATGTACCGTATGAGCAAAAGAAGGAATACGACAAATATGTAGAGGAAAACTTCGGGACCATTCTCAACAACTCAGAGATCCCGATAAAGGAGCGAAGCAAGCTGTTTCTGGACAACTCCAACAGATTGGTCCAGGACATATTCAACAACAAACTTCCGTCTGGTATAACCAAGGGCCATTTTGAAAAAGTCAAAAAAACGGTCCGGGAAACAATGGACTTTCTGAGCCACCGGGAGGCGATCAGCAATATCGGGAAATTGATATCGCACGATTACAAGACCTATTCCCATTGCGTGCATGTATTCACGTACACAATGGCCCTTATGCACAATCACGACTTCACCCAGAATGAAAAAATAGACGTGGGCATCGGAGCGCTGATGCACGATCTGGGCAAGCAACAAATCCCGGCCAGGATACTCAATAAGCCGGGCAGGCTGGATGCGGAAGAATGGATACTGATAAAAAGGCATCCGGCATTCGGCATCGGCCAATGCGCCAATCTGCCCCTGTCCCACCTCACCTTTAAATCCATTTTTTTCCATCACGAAAGATTCGACGGGGGCGGGTATCCCACCGGAATCGACGAAAGAAATATCCCTCTTCCAGTCCGATATCTGACCTGTAGCGACGTGTACGACGCAATCACTTCCGACCGCCCTTACGCCGAAGCGGAAACCACCTTTAACGCGCTCAAGATCATGCGCAACAACATGCAGGGAGCCTTTGACATGGATGTATTCAAAGAACTCGTCACCCTGCTCAGCAACACTCGAATAGCCTGAAGATCTCAGAAGATACTTTGGCTGACTGTTGAAAAATCCATTGCCCCGCGGGCCGCTTTAAAATCCCAGGGGGCAGGTGCCCAAAAAGTTGGCTCTCCGACACAGCGTGTGGATTTCTTATCAGGCTGTTGAAAATCTCCCAATTGCTGCGTCGCTACAAAAAGTTCAAACTCTAACGTATGTCTAAATACGCTGCGACCTTGAACTTTTTTTGCTCCTTGCACTTGGAATTTTTGAACAGCCTGCTTAATAAGGACTTTTTCAACACGCTGTTATGTTTCTTCCGCCTGATCTTTTTGGATGCTTTTAACGAGAGGCTCGAGCGTTTTTTTGGTCCCGCCAAAAGGGAGAAATCCCGACTTTTCTCCTGCCGGGAATCATCCCCCGGCATTTAAGGTTTGCACAAAAATCAGCACTTACAAACAGAATGTTGTCAAAACATATAGAAACAATTGACTTTATCTGTTCATTTGCTAAGCAGCTATTATGTCCCTCTAACATAAGAATGTTTTTTCATCCCAAAAGGAGGCAGTAATGCAAAAAGACCTTTTCTCCTTTCCGGCACTTGTTTTCGCCGCGGCACTGGCCTTTATCATTTTTTCCGGTCCCGCTTCGGCCTGTACCGGGATGGTCATGGAGGGCGAGGACGGAACCGTTGTCTACGGCCGGACCCAGGAATGGTCCATGTTCGATTTCAAGACCCAGGCCACGGTATATCCGGAAGGCAAATCGTTTCAGGCCATGACCCCCGAGGGAAAAAACGGGATACGCTGGGATGCCGAATACGGATTCCTCGGCTTTTTGCTCCTGGACAGAGTGACCGGGGACGGGATGAATGAAAAAGGTCTTGCCGCCGGTTCATACTATCACGAGGGCTTTGCCGAATACGCCGAATACGATCCCTCCCTGGCCGAAAAAAGCCTGGCCCCCACCAACGTGGTCAATTACATATTGTCCAATTTCGCGACCATCGAGGAAGTACGCAAGGGGATGCAGGAAGTCAGGGTCGTGCCGGTCAAAGACCCGGATATCGGGGGAGTGGCCCCGGTGCATTTCTTTGTGGCCGATCCCGGCGGGAACTCCCTGGTTATAGAATACAGAGGCGGCAAGCCGAAGATTTATGACAATCCGGTCGGGGTTATAACCAACAATCCCACCTTTGACTGGCACTTGCAGAATCTTAGAAATTACGGATATCTTAATGCGGAGTCGTATAAGACAAAGACCTGGGGGGATCTCAAGATAACCCCGCTCGCTCCCGGATCTGGGCTTTTGGGGCTTCCCGGGGACTTCACCTCGCCCTCCAGGTTCGTCCGGGTACTGGTCCTGCGGGAAATCTCCAATCCCACCAGCGGGGGGCTTAAAACCGTGGAGCAGTTTTTCCGGGTAATGGACAGTTTCAACGCTCCCTCCAAGCTGGGGGAAGGCCAGAAAAAGCAAGACCCGAACAAAAAGCCGCTTCCTTCGGACACGCAATGGACGGTGGCCCACGACACGACCGATTTAATCACGTATTATCACACGGCCTGGAACAGGCAGATCCGGAAAATAGACTTAAATGAAATCGATTTCTCAAGAAGCGAGGTCAGAAAAATTCCTGTTGATGAAAAGCAGTCGCAGAATATCAAGGACGTGACCGAGGGCCTGCGCTAAAGTACCAATCCCGGGGTCGGGCTAACTTGACCCGGCTCCGGATAAAAATTTTGCAGTCTTTGACTTGCTGAGCCGAAGCCGATTACAACCCATTTGCAGCTCGGGTGATCCGCCCGGGATGCCTGCCGCCAAAAAAGGATGGAACTCCTATGCTCGATCAGCCGAATCACCCCGTGTCCGACTCAATCCCCTCTGAGATTGTCGACTTTTGCAGCCTTAATCAGGCCTATCTCCCGAATGCCCGGACAGATACCGCGTTTATTTCCGCCATGCGTGCGGTTACTGCGCTGCATATCGAACGTTCCCCCTGGTACAGGCGCTTTGCAGCTGCCCGTGCCATAGATCCAGGCTCAATCCAAACCATGGACGATGTTCTGGCGCTCCCGCCGCTGCATGCCAATTTTTTCAAGGCCCATGAAATCCGCTCCATACCGCTTGAACAGGTTACACTTCATCTGACCTCGTCCGGAACCAGCGGTCAGAAATCGCAGATATTTTTCGATGCCTTTACCATCGAGCATGCCAGGGCCATGGTGGACGCGGCAATGCTGGCACGAGACGTTGTCAGCAAAGAACCGGCCCACTATCTGGTCAATGCCTACGAACCCTACGAAGGATTCAGGGTGGGAACCTCGAACACCAATCAGTATCTGATGAACTTTGCTCCGGTTGCCGATCAGTTCTGGACTCTGCGCCGAGTAGGCAGCAGTCACGAATTCGACTGCTTCGGAGCGATCCGGGCCTTGTCCGCATGGGCACAATCGGACACCCCGGTTCGGATTATCGGTTTTCCCGCCTTCCTGCACTTCATCCTTCAGCGTATGCGAGCGATCACGCATCCTGACCTCCAACTATCAGAAGGCAGTCGAGTGATTTTCGGCGGCGGCTGGAAGGGCTACGCGGACCAGGCCATCGACAAGGCCGAACTTCACCGGGACATTGGTGCTCAGCTGGGAATCAAAAGCCGCGATATAGTCGAGACCTACGGCGCGGTGGAACACAGTATCCCCTATGTCGACTGCCCGAAGCATCACCTGCATCAACCGACATGGTCCCGTGTCGTGGTCCGGGATGTACGAACACTCGAACCGGTTGCGGACGGCACTCCCGGTTTTCTCTCCTTTATTTCTCCGTATATCACTTCAGCGCCCGCCCACAGTGTAGTTATGGGAGATTTAGGCATTCGCCATCAACCCGATGCCAATGATGTCTGTCCGACGCCCTGGTTCGAAATTCTGGGACGGGCCGGGCTGTCTCGAAACAAAAGCTGCGCGGCTGCCGCGGCAGAATTGCTCAAATGACCGGAGGAATAAAAGATATGGACCGACATTTCTGGTTTGGCAAATGGATTGGCGATGACCAACTCTCTGAGCGCCTGGATGCACTGCCCGGACTGATGGACTCAGTACTGACTGCACCATTTCCTTTTGACTCCATGCTGGAGGCTGCAGACAAACTGGCTGACGATCTTGCACAGGATACCGCAATTAAAAAACTGCTGCTGGACAAAGCCCTGGAAACCACGGCCAGGCAGGATGCGGAACAGATGCTGGAGGCAACCGCCGCCATGTTGCGCAAAGAGGCAATGCTGCAAAAGCTGCGCTCTGAATTGGGCGTATCTCATCCGGGGATACCATGCCGCCGTTATCCGCACCGCCAATTCGAGGCGTGGTACCCGGTCGGTTGCGTAGTTCATGTCATGCCCTCGAATGTCTTTGCGGTCGCCGCTCTGGGTCTGATTGAGGGTCTTTTGGTCGGCAATATAAATATCGTCAAGTTAAGCGTCCGGGATTCCACATTTGCCGCATTGTTTGCCGAGTCCCTCTGCACCCGGGACATCAGCGGCCGGCTGCAGAACTACATGGCCGTAATCCGAACGTCTTCGGCAGATCAGAACCGGATGCAGGCTCTGTTTGCCCAGGCGGATGCAATTTCCGCCTGGGGAGGCGAACGGGCCATTTCTGCGGTGCGTGCCTCCGCTGCCGAAGGGACAAGAGTAATTGCTTGGGGCCACAAGATATCTTTCAATTATGTTGCGGCCGAATGCCTGGATGATGCCGAACTTCGAAACAAGGCACTTGACGGGGCAGCCAAGGATGTCTGTCGTCTGGATCAACAGGCATGCTCAAGTCCCCAGACACTGTTCGTAGAAGGTGGGCAGGCAGAGGCTGAATCCTTTGCCCGGGACCTGGCTGAACGACTCGGACATATCTCGCCCGGCATTCCCGGGCAGCTTCCGGACGAAGCTGAGCAGGCGGAGATCACCACCGTGCTCAATGTAGCCAATGCCGAGGAATCCCTGGGCCTGACCCGCGTGTTCGAAGACAAACATTCAAAACGCTGGCGGGTTATTCTTGATAAGCGGCCGGGCCTGAAGCCTTCGCCGCTTTTCCGCACCATCTTTGTCAAGGCGATCCAACGCCAGAATATAGTCAAAACCCTGCGTCCCATGCGGACCTGGCTGCAAACCTGCGGACTTGCCTGCGGTCTTAAGTCACTGGCGGAATTGAGCCGGGCGTTTCTTAGCGCCGGCGTAACCCGGATCACGCGAGCGGGCGAAATGGTGGACAGTTACTTAGGCGCTCCTCACGACGGCGTCTATGCCCTGACTCAGCTTGCCCGGCGCGTCAGTATCGACGGACCGCCCGCCGCCGAGGGAATAGGCACTATTACACAACTCGAAGGTTGCATGGAATCCGCTCCCACAGAGACACCGATTCTGAAAAAGAAAGAATTCCAGGCCCGGGCAACTGCCGTAAAACAAGCCCATCTCATGTTTCAAAGCGGGGGTTCGAGCGGACAGACCGTATTCTCTACTTTCTCCTGGGATGACTACCACGACCAGATGCGCGCGGCCGGGCACGGACTGGTGGCGGCCGGCCTGGATCCGGCCCGCGACTGCGTAATGAATCTGTTTTTCAGCGGACATATGTACGGCAGCTTTATAAGCTTCTGGAGCATCCTCGAAAGCCTGCGGGTTCGGCAGGTACCTATGGGAATGATCCAGGATCAGGCTGAAATCACAGATAAAATTCTGCTCACCGGCAGCAATGTGCTAATCGGTCTCCCATCGCACCTGGTCCCCCTGCTGGAGTCGAACCGCACTCAGCTGGCCGGACGGATTAAGAAGATTTTCTATGGGGGCGAACGTATGACCCGGGCGCAATATCGTTTCCTGACCGAATCCTGCAATGTTTCCGTGGTTCGTTCCGCTGTGTACGGATCGAACGATGCCGGCCCTATGGGTTATCAATGCCCGTATTGCAAGGGTACGGTGCATCATCTGATGACCGATCTGCAAACACTTGAGATCGTGGACATGGAAGAAGACATTCCGGTCTCTGAAGGCGAGGTCGGACGGCTCATATTTACCTCTCGTGCGCGTCAGTACCCGGAAGTTACCCGTTATGAGATCGGAGACACTGGACGCTGGATCGGAGGAAAATGTGCCTGCGGACGATTGGATCCGCGTTTTGAGCTGTCCGGAAGGACAGGTGATGCTTTCAAGGCCGGGGGCCCGTTCTTTAACTATCGAAAATTCGTCAATCTGCTGGATGAAGGTCTGGAATATACCGGGCCGGTTCAGGTCCATGTGCGGGAAGAAGGAAATACCATACTTCTTGAACTATGGCTGGCTGAAGGACATGCAATTACGGCAGAGGCGGCGGAGCGGGTTCTCAGAGAGCAATATGCCGAACTCGAGATCAGCAAAGAAGCGGCTCTGGCTTTCAAATTTCAGGTGTGCCTGGTTCCATTTGAACGGTTCAAGCGCGTCACTGCCAGCGGCAAAATCAAACCGGTCTGTGACCATCGGACGGAGATTGCATGAACGCTACAGAAAACAGTCAATTACTTGATCATCTGCATTTCGTACGCGAGAATTCCCCGTTTTTCCGCGATTTATGGTCCAGGCTGCCGGAAGAGTTCAGCCTGGAAGACCTCCCGCTGACCGACCACCATGCCTACTGGAAAGAGAATACCCCGGTGGACAGTCGCGTACTGACCGGTCCGCACGAGAACGGGGTAGTCTTCAAGAGCGGCGGAACCAGCGGCAGTCCTAAATTTTCGTTTTTCAGCAACAACGATTGGCAACTTTTCTGCCACGCATTCGGGGAAGGCTTACGCCGTGGCGGCATGCAGCCCGGAGAAAAGGTGGCCAACCTGTTCTATGGCGGACAACTTTATGCTTCCCTGTTTTTTATCATGCGCAGCATCGAGGAAGCAGGGGTTGGCGTCTGTTACCCCATTGCCGGGTTTGCGCCCCCTGATGAAATATCCGAGACCCTTCAGCAATTTCGTATCCAGACACTTGCCGGAGTACCGACCACCATCATGAGCCTGCTGCCGGCACTTGGCGGAATGGGCACGGAAAAGCTGCACGTGCGGCGGATCATCTACGGGGGTGAGACAATGTATCCGGACCAGATTGAAGCCATAAAGCGGGTACTTCCAAACGTTGAAATCCGTTCAGTGGGGATTGCGGGCGTGGATTACGGAGAAATGGGCTTTGCCGGCCCGGATTGTGCTCCAGGTGAGCACAGGTGCCTGGATAAAAGTACTCGACTCGAACTTTTAAACGACGAGGGCCACCGGATTGAAGAAACCGGCACTGCGGGACATTTGTATATTACCAATTTCAGGCGGCGACTTATGCCCATTATCCGCTATCCGGTCGGAGACCGCGGAATATGGCTGGAACCTCATGGCTCCCCGGACCGCAAGTTTCAAGTGCTCGGCCGTACAGATCTGGGTGCTCGCATCGGTCCGATGACGCTTTATATCGAGGATATTCAAAAAATCCTGGCCGAACTGCCGGACAAGGCAAACATACTGGCCATTCAACTGGTAGTGGATCATTTTAAACGCAAAGATTTATGTACTTTGCGCCTTGCGGTGGCCGACCCTGCTGAGGAATCGCAAGACATGACCAAGCGTCTGATCAAAGGAATCTATCGTCAAAGACACATGTTTCCGCAGCTGATTGAAAATGGCATCGTCCACCCCCTGAAATTGGAATGGGTCAAACAGGATAAGCTGCACCGCAGTCCCCGGACCGGAAAACTGCTCTGGGTGCTCGACCGCCGTCATGAGGATGCGACCAAATGAACAGTTCGGATATCTACCAAGCGGAATTGATTGTCCCGGTACGCCTGGAATCCCTGCCTCTTCTGCAGCAAAGCGCCCAACTGCTCGCGAAGCAGCATGCCCGATTCCCCCCTGAACGCTGTTATTCGGTTGAGCTCGCTGTGGAAGAGGCGTTTGTCCTCATCCAGCGCTTTGCCGTGGAAGACAAGGACGGTATCTCCAGTAAACTGACAGTCGCTTTTGAAGTAACTACATCGCAATTCAGCATTCATCTGCAAAGCCAGGGTATGCCCTTTGACTTTTCCCTGGTGCCTGAGTTTGACCCGCGCCAGGCAAAATATCTGCTGAATTCTGTTCAGGACCGGGGCGAACTTGCGGCTTTTATGCTCAAACAGGAGGTAGATCACTACCGCCTGCACAGCCGGGGACCAGCCGGTTGGGAAATAGAACTGCAGTGGTGGCGATCGGACACGCATATTTCCGAGTATGCCACCCATCCCGGCAGCCAGATTCCGACCGGACCCGCCGAAGATCGCATAATTGACGATCCGGTCATAGCTATAGAACCTCTGAATGAAAAGCGGTCCGTTGAATTGGCGCAACTGGTCTATCGCAGTTACGGAAACTCTTATGTTTACAAAGACATCTATTATCCGAAACGAATCCGCCGCAACCACAGAAATGGCACATTGCAATCATGGGTTGCACGGACGCAAAAAGACCGCCTGGTGGGACACATCGCCTGGATAAAGGACGAGCCGAATGCTGAAGTAGTTGAATGGGGCATTGCAGTGGTCGATCCCCGCTGGCGCGGGCAGGGGATAATGAAACGTTTGCTCGGGGCACTTGTAAAGAGTCCTGATTCGCAGACCGGCAGGGTACTCTTTGCCCACGCGGTTACCGCCCATCCCTACACTCAAAAGACTTGCCTGGATTACGGTTTTAAACCGGCTGCCCTGCTTCTGGGCTACGTGCCTGCGACACTTCAATTCCGGGGAATCAACGAACACCTCTCTCAGAGAGGGAGCTCGTTCGTTTCCGTACGCATGCGTGCCCCGCTTCCCGAGGCCGCAATCTACCCCCCGACTCAATATTTTGAACTGCTTGCCACCCTGGACAACGCCCTGGATTGCCGCTGGTCTTTAAAAACGCCCACTGATTCTAATCGAGCTGCAGTGCCGGATCAAACCAAGTTTACCACTCACATGAACCGCGAGCTGAATATAGCCCAAATCGATATTCATCACATCGGCTGGAATCACGCCCGAATAATTCTCCAAGAACTCCATCGGCTATGCTGCGAACATATAGATGTGATCTTTCTGGTCCTGGATATGGACGATCCCCTGACCCCGGAAGCAGCCACCCAAGCCGAAGAACACGGATTCTTCCTCGCCGGGTGGGTACCTATGCAGTCCAAACTGAACACACTAATGTTTCAGTACCTGAACAATCTGGAAATTAATTTTTCCGAGATCTATGCCGAGGGCGAACTGGCCATACTGGTCAAAGCAGAGGTTCAAAAATCCTGTAATCGCGCATTGGATCGAGCTTTCAGCTGAAAAAATTAGGAGAATAAAGCAATCCATGCACTTCATCGCAGAGCCATATTTCTGCAGGTGCATCATTTAAAATCCGCAATATCATTCTCCCCCTCTTAATTCTGCAACCCATTTTTCCCAGCCGGGCGGGATCTTTTCAAAATGCATGTAATCGACCTTGCCCTTTTCCTGCCAGTCACCGCCCCATGTCCAGCCCAGATTTTTGAACAACAGGACGATCGGACAATCCGAAATGAAGGTCCCTGGAATATCTTTTCGATATGAAGCGCCCGGAGGAAGGACAATACCGCCCTTGATATAGGGATTCAAATGCGGATTTATGTCCACGGCCATTCCCAGGGCGTGCATGGACAATTTGCCCAATTCCACACCGGAACGCCAGACATATCCGGAAGAATTCTTCGTATCCGGACTTATTCCGTACAATCCCTTTTTCTGAATTTCCGGATGAGCTATGGGCAACACGCTTGCAACCGGAAATTTGGTGTCATGAATAAGTTCAAAAACACGTTTAACGTCGCCCGCAAGTTCCTTGTGGACCACAATTTGACCGGTACGAAACACGCCGCGCTCGTCAAAATAGTTTACACGCACGGCCACAAGCTGTTCTTGAACTTCGGGGCTCACATCCGGCGGCTGATTTCCGTAAACCGCCTGATGCGGCGCAATCAAAGCATTATCTTCGTGCCGGGCGCAGCCGCCAAGCAAAGCGGCCGAAAACAGGATGAGCAAAATAATGATAGGTAAATAAGATATATTGCGATTCAGCATCACCCAAAAAGGACCTCCTGCAGGCGCATCACGTTGTCCACGCTGCAGACTCCATCACCATCCTTCCTGGCCGAACAGAAAACGGGATTATACCCTAATCTGCGGGCCTGCTTATAACGCAAATCCTGCCCCAGGACCGGGCGTACCTGGCCGCTGAGATCTATTTCCCCCCAGAATGCAGCCCCTTCCGGAAGCGGACGATCAAAAAAAGAAGACAAAACCGCGGCAGCCATTCCCAGGTCCAATCCGGGATCGCTAATGCGCAACCCCCCGCCTATTTTGGCGTAAATGTCGGACTGGCCGAGATTCAAATGCAGCTTTTTTTCCAAAACGGCCAAAAGAAGATGCAGCCTGTTGGCGTCAAATCCGAGCGCAGTCCTTCTGGGCATGGCCAGAAAACTCTGTCCGGCCAGGGCCTGCACTTCCAAAGCGAAGGGCTTCTGGCCGTCCAGTCCCATGACCACGGCTGTACCGCTTAAACTCGGGTCTCTGGCTTCCAGAAAAAAAGTTGACGGATCCTTTACCCCTTCCAAACCGGATCCGGTCATCTGAAAAAGGACGATTTCGTCATCCGGTCCATAACGGTTTTTGACCACCCGCAGGACCCGAAACAGATGTTCTCTATCTCCTTCCAGATAAAAAACGGAGTCGACCATGTGTTCCAGCAATTTGGGTCCGGCAATCTGACCTTCCTTGGTCACATGCCCAACTATGACCACCGTACATTCATGGCTTTTTCCCCGGGCGATCATTTCAGCGGCAACACAACGCACCTGTGAAGGAGTCCCGGCCGCCGACTCCACATCATGCGAGCTTACCGTCTGAACCGAGTCGAGAACTACAAGGGATGGGGAATCATGTGCGGCAAAAAGGGGGCCTATATCTTCCAGGCAATTGGTGGCAATGGCCTGAACTCCGGAGTCAAGAATCCCAAGTCTCTGCGCTCTGGCCTGCAATTGTCCCAAGGTCTCTTCAGCGCTTATGTATACTGTTTTGCGGCCTTGCGCAGCGACACGGGATATCAATTGCAGCAAAAGAGTTGACTTGCCTATTCCCGGTTCACCGGCAAGGAGAATAATACCGCCGCTGGGGATACCGCCCCCGATCGCGGTATCAATTTCCGGCCATCCGGAAGAAAATCTGCGCGCGCTGGAAGGATCAACGGCATCCAGAAATGTGAGCTCGGGCAAATCTTTTCTATTTTGCCCCTTACCGGATTTTACCGCCCGTTCCTCTGTCCGTTCCAAAGTATTCCATTCGCCGCATCCCGGGCATTGTCCCTGCCATTGCAGCGCCTTTTGTCCGCATTGCGTGCACAGATAAAAAACCTTGGATTTCATAGAATCAATCTTTATCCTCCGGAGGATTTTTGGCCTGAATTACTTCAAGACCGAACTCCTGAACCTCTTCCGGCGGATCGTAAAAAGCGACCATGAACGGCGTGGACTGTCCGCTCTTTAGAAAGGTATTGTTGGTCAAAACACCCACCCGGGCATTTAAGGATGACTCCAATTCCTCCATGGACGAGACCTGCAACTGGAAAAGAGAAACATTATTACCGCAAAAAAATTCCTTCGAGCTGACTGCCTTGCCCTGCTCGTCATAAAGAACCGCTTTCAGCTTAATAAGCTCCTTGGGAACCTCAAAGCGGTTAACGGCCTTGCCTTCAATGACGAAAACCTGACCGATCTTGTCATTGCGCACGAAATACTGGCGGACATTCTCCAGATGTATATCCTCAATTTGCGTTTCCCGGGACTCCTGATTCCTGGCTACCGAATTTTCAAGTTTATCGTTGGACATCATTTTATTCACATATCCCGAAAATTGCGGAACAAAAAAATAAGCGGCGAATGCCCCGGCAATAAGCAGCAAGACAATAAACATTGTCCACACCAGTTTTTTACTGCTCCCTCGTCCCTTTGTACCTACATCAAGATTAAAGTCGCCCTTTTCCCCGCCCTTTTTACGGCCCCTGCCGGATGCATCACCATTTTGAGCTTCATCAAATTCTTGAACCAGCTGTTTTTTGTCTTCAACCGGCGGTCCAGTCTGGCCTTCTTCTTCAGTATCCAGCCCGAAAATATTTCCGCATTTTGAGCATTTAAGTTTTGCTTCCGGGCGGGCTTTTTCCTCAGGCAGGTTAAACTTGGTATGACAATTGGGGCATTCAACTATCATGAGCACCTCACGCTATTTTCAATACGTTTTGATTTTCATTCGTCAAATTCAATCTCGAATATGCCGGGAAGTTCCCTGTAGCGTTCCGCATAATCAAGACCATAACCGACTATAAAACCCTTTTCCAGTATAAATCCGGGATAATCGACTTTTACCTCTACCTGACGGCGCTCCCTTTTGTCTATCAGGGAACAAATGCTTACCGATGCCGGTTGCCTGGCGTGAAGCACCTTGGACAGATAATCCATGGAATATCCCGTATCTACTATATCCTCGACAACAAGCACATCTCTATCTTTTATGGACAACTCCATATCCTTTGAAAATACCATGCGTCCGGATGTGCTTGTTCCGTCCGCATAGCTGGATAAACGGATAAAATCCATTTCCGGACTTATAGTCAGGCGGCGCATCAAATCAGCAAAGATAACATACGCTCCCTTTAACACACACACGGCTATGAGTTCCCGGCCTTGAAAATCGCGTGAGATATCCCCGGCCATCTCACATATCTGCTTATTTATCTGGTCTGCTGTTAATATTTCTTTGAAACGCATCGAAACAACTCCTGAATAAATGTAAACCGAATATATTTTGATTGGTAACTATTCAGCACGCGAAAAAAGTTCACCGAATTTTTTGCATAAACTTGCCACAGGCCGCCCGGTTTTCTTCTGCACTCTAAAAGGGGAAAACCGGACCGCGGGTTGTACATAAAGTTAATTTTCCAAACAAATATCTATTATCCGCACGACTTTTTGCCCTCCTCCAGGCCAGCGAATCCGGAGGGGCAGGCATCACCCTTCAACGGGCATTAGAAAACCGCAGGCCGAAAGCATGAGAAGCAAAAAATTTGCTGAACAGGCACCTGAAAATTTTCTTTTTTTAACAATTAGTTACCAAAATATTTAATTTTGTCCGCTTTCCATGTCCATAATCATTGCTATTTCGTCGCAATAATCCGGATACTTGGGACAGCGCAAGCAATCAGCCCAAATTTTCTGCGGCAGAATATCCTTGTTTATCCTGGTGAATCCGAGGCGGGCAAAGAACTCATCCTGATAAGTAAGCGTAAAAACCTTAAAAATACCCAGAGTAACCGCCTCGCTCAAACAGGCGTCGACCAGCTTCCGACCAAAACCGCGGTTGCGAAGTTCCTCACTCAAAACAAGGGAACGGATCTCGGCCAGTCCTTCCCAGACTATGCTCAATGCTCCGCATCCAAGAATGCCCTCGCAATCATCGCTGACAATAACAAAAAAATCACGCAAATGGTTATAAATTTCGCTGTTTGAACGGGGCAAGAGAAGATTTTGACGGGAATGGTAAAGCAGAATTCTGTGTATAAAACGTACATCCTGCATTTTGGCTTTACGCAGATATGGATTTTCCACTTAAAAGCTCCGCAATTACTTCAAATAGTTATTAATAACTTTGGTCATTTTTTCCTTTTCCATAAAACCAACATGCGAAAAAACATTGACCTTTTCATGATTGTAGACAACCATTTTGGGCAATCCGGATACTTGGAAAAATTGCTGCACGCTTCCATCTCCCCAGTAAACCGGATAATTTACTTTGTTCTGCTCCAAAAAATCTTCAATAACACTTTTTTTCTGATCCATGGCAACGCCCACAATCAAAACTTCTTGCCGGTCATATTCCTCCCGCAACTCAATCAGTCCGGAAATCTCCAATCTGCAGGGCGGACACCATGTGGCCCAGAAATTGACAACTACCACCTCACCATTATAATCGGCCACCTCGGAAATAAGCCGGCGATAATCAACATTTTCGATATCCTGTCCGGCATCAGCCGAGGGCAAAAAGTACAACGGAAAACAGACCAGAAAAAAAACAAAAACGATTCGTCTCAAACCTTCTTCTCCTGATTTTTTGGAGTCGATTGCATGACCCTGAACACCTCGCGTACCGCGGAAACAGCGTCTTTAGCATAACCGTGTGCACCAATGCTTTGGGCATAAGTTTCCGTGACAACCGCTCCGCCCACAAGCACACTTACATTCGGACACATCTTACCGGCCAGTTCAACAGTATCTTCCATACGGACCATTGTCGTCGTCATCAACGCCGAAAGACCGATCACATCCGCCTTTCTCTTTATTGCTTCCTCCACGATAATCGCGCCCGGAACGTCCTTGCCCAGGTCAATGACCTCAAAACCGTGATTTTCAAGCATCAGGCATACAATATTCTTGCCGATATCATGTATATCGCCTTCTACGGTGGCCATAATCACTACGCCCTTTTTTTTGCGCCCGGACTGTTCCAACCTGGGGCGTAAAAATTCGAATCCTTTCTGCATTGTTTCCGCGCTAAGCAACAATTGGGGCAAAAAATACTCCTTTCGTTCATACTTTTCGCCCACCAGATTTATCCCCGGAACAAGTTCAGTGTCCACCAAAACAAAGGGATCAACTCCGGAATCAACAGCGTCCCACAGCAACTTTTCAATATTGTCCTTTTCGCCTTTTATTACCGCGGCGGTGATCAAGGAGTGCTCACGCTCCGCGGGATCAGCATGCCTCGTCCCGGATGAATAAAGATAGTCACGGGACCATTGTCCGTAATTATCTATAAAAATGGCAGCCTGCGAATCTTTGTTCATGAGCACATTCGAAGCGGAAAAAGCTTCCTGAATCGAAACGGAATTAGGATTGACGATACATGAACTGAGCCCGGCTCCAAGGGCCATGGCCAGGAAATTGGCGTTGATAAGCTCTCTTGCGGGCAGGCCGAATGATATATTGGAAAGGCCTATGGTGGTAGGCAGTCCCAGATCTCGCGAACAACACTTTATCACTTCCAAACTGGCCAGGGCGGCTTCCGGCTTGGAGGAAACAGTCAAGGCCAGGGCATCAACCAGGATAAGCCGCCGGGGAATATTCAAGTCATCCGCGCGGCGCAAAAGGGATTCAATAATCTCCAGCCGCTCGGCGGCAGAAATCGGCAGATTGCCGCCCACAAGCGGCAATAATATAAACGGAGCCCCGTACTTGGCACAAATCGGCCCCCATTTTTCCAGTTTATCGGCTTCTCCGCTTATGGAATTGACCAGAATTGATCCCGAAAATTCATTTAAGCCGCGACAAACGGCCTTCAAATTGCCGCTGTCCAGACATAAAGGGCAATCAAATCTGGAAGAAAGCTCGCGGACCAAAAGAGGAAGAATGGATTCTTCTTCAACCATGGGCGCGCCAACATTGACATCCAAAACAAAAGCCCCGGCATCCAGCTGGGATTTTCCCAACTCCAGTGCGCCAGTGATCTTCCCTTTCTGGAGCTGCGCCGAAAGTTCCTTCTTACCGGTTGGATTTATCCTTTCTCCGATCAGAACTGGTTTACAGTCCGGACCGAATTCCGCAGACCCGGTCCGCGAAGTAACACACAGTTGCGGCCTCGAAAGCGGGTTGGGCTTGAGGTAAGTAACAGATTCCATTTTCCGGCGCAGGGCATTGATATGCGCGGGAGTAGTGCCGCAACAGCCACCCACGCATTTTGCGCCCAATTCCGGAAACATGGCGCATTTTTGCGCGAACTCCTCCGGACCGAGCTTAAAGACTGTGCGGCCGTTTTCCAGTTCCGGTAAACCGGCATTGGGCATTATTAATACGGGGATATCGCTTACCGCCGTCATTTGACGCAGGACAGGGACAAAACCCTCCGGCCCGGTGCTGCAGTTGCTGACCAATAAATCAACGCCCATATTCTGCATGGTCATGGCAAATATCCGGGGATTGGTCCCGGTCAGACTTACTTCGCTTTCAAAAGTCATGGAAATGCCCACCGGAAGGGAGCAGGCCTCACGCGCGGCAACCACAACCGCTCTGGCTTCGGCCAGATCAAAATGGGTTTCGCCCAGGATAAAATCAGCTCCTCCACGCGCCAGACCGGTTATCTGTGCTTTGAAAGCGCTTACCAGGTCAGAAAAAGAAGCTTCTCCCAGAGGACGGATCATTTCCCCGGAAGGCCCCACACTTCCGGCCACCAATAACTCATCTCCGGCCGCCTTCCTGGCTTGCTCGGCCATTAAGGCATTAAATTCCTCTACCGGAATATTTCCAAGTTTATACTTGGAAGCGCCAAAAGTATTGGTTGTAAGGACATGAGCCCCGCTTTTCCGGTATTGTTCATGCACGAAACGGATAACATCCGGTTTACGCCATCCGAAATGCTCCGGGCTCTGTCCCGGCTGAAGGCCCTGTTCCTGCAACAGAGTGCCCATCCCGCCGTCAAAAATTAAAATATTTTCTTTTTGTAATCTCTTATGAAAAAACATGCCTGCAATTCCCTGCAAAAAAGAAAATTAAATAGTTCTTATCCGGAAACTCAAAAATTTCCGGATTTAGAGATATCAGGTTTTAAGTTCGGAAATGAGATTTTTTTCTGTTTAACCAGGAAATTAAGTAATTACGAGTGAGCGTATCTTAATACGTGAGCGAATAATTACGAAAATTGACAAAGTTAAACTGGAAAAGGGCCATTTCCGGATGGAAACTAAATATATGACTATAAACCGCTGCACTCGACAAAGTTGAACTGAAAAAAACATTTGAGTATAGAAAAGATCCATTCAAAAACGGTTAGCAGTGCGAGGCAGTAGACTTACTTGAAATTGTTGAAAAGGACAAATATAAACTATAAGGTAACAGGCAAGGAAACACGAAGAGGCTATAAAAACGGCAAACCAACCGGATATGGTTAAATTTTCGCACAGCACCTTATACAGCCCTTCTTTTCGGGCAATAAAAATTTGACCCTGCCGAGCCCTTCAGTCCCGGACTCTGCCTATCTTTTTTGGGTATGCGAGTCCGCTTAAAACAACCAGGAACAGGAACTAATCCGTTCGCAAAAAAAATCAACTTTATATCCGAGGCAATAGAAGCCACTTTATGACAAAAGACAAAAAGACAACACCCGATAATAGCCCCGTCCCCAAAGAAATGAAAAAAACCGATGCTCCCACACCGGGCATTCCGGCTATCAGGCCCAAATCCTCGGCTCCGGCTACAATAGATCCTCTGCGGATATATTTGCAGGAAATTAACCATTTTCCGGCACTATCCCCGGAAGAAGAATTCGAACTGGCCCGAAAATATCAAAACGAGCATGATCAGGACGCCGCTTTCAGAATCATCACGTCTAATTTACGTCTGGTAGTCAAAATCGCAATGGATTTTCAGCGTAAATGGATGAAAAATGTCCAGGATCTGATCCAGGAGGGCAATGTCGGCTTGATGAAGGCACTGCAAAAATTTGATCCGGACAAGGAAATAAAATTTTCATATTATGCCGCCTTCTGGGTCAAAGCCTACATCTTGAAATTTATCATGGATAATTGGAGAATGGTAAAAATAGGAACCACTCAGGCGCAGCGCAAACTTTTTTACAACCTGAACAAGGAAAAACAAAGACTGGAATCCATGGGTATTTCCCCGGACAGTGAAGCTATTTCCGACAGTTTACAGGTTACCCGCTCTGACGTGGACCAAATGCAACAGCGCATGGGCATGAATGATCTTTCTCTGGATATGCCCTATGGTGAGGACGGGGAAACCACCCCCATGAATTTTATTCCGGCACTGGATACCGGGACGGAAGACAAAGTCCTGCAGGAAGAAACGGCTTTTTTGCTCAAAGAACATATAAAAGAAATCGAACCCGATTTGAATCCCAAGGAGAAAGAAATCCTGGAAAAGCGACTTTTAGCCGAAAGTCCGATAACACTTCGGGAAATAGGGGAGAAATTCGGCATTACCCGGGAGCGGGTGCGCCAGATAGAGTCCAGACTCCTGCAGAAGATAAAAAATCAGATGAGCGACAATATTAGTGATTTTTCCAGGGATTGGATAGATAATGACTAGAGACTTTGAAGCTGTCCGGCACAGAGCAAAGCAACTGGCCCGCTCCTGCCGTCTGCCCTTTTATGAAGTATTTACCCGGGAAATATCCAGATCACGGGAAATATTTTTCAACAATCCGTTGCTTTCCCGATTGCGTGAAGACATACTCCCCTTCATCCAGACCGGCTACAGTCAT
The DNA here is from genome assembly GCA_051748085.1 of Thermodesulfobacteriota bacterium. Lineage (GTDB taxonomy): Bacteria > Desulfobacterota > Desulfovibrionia > Desulfovibrionales > Desulfonatronovibrionaceae > CAYNNQ01. The sequence goes on along the minus strand of JBNJHA010000025.1, from coordinate 5,155 downwards.
GGAATCGAACACTGCAAAACCGTGAGCATCGAAGCCGGAGCCCTGATATTAATAGAAGGCGAATACTTTCAACTCCAGCAAAAAAAACGACTCAGTCTGATCGCCCAATGCGCGGGACTGCTTCATGACATCTGCCGGCTCGAAGCGGACCATGCCCAAAAAGGAGCTGTTTTAAGCCGAAATATATTGCAGGACTATCCTTTAAAACAATCCGAAATAGAGGCCATTGCCTTTGCGGTTCAAAACCACGAGGCGTTCGGCCCGCCTCTCAAGCCCCCGAGCGAAGAGGCCGCTCTGGTAAGCGACTGTCTGTACGATGCCGACAAGTTCAGATGGGGACCGGACAATTTTAATACCACCCTATGGGAAATTTGCGATTTTAACGAGTGGGACATGTGCAGACTGATCCAGATATTTCCGCGCGGGCTCAAAAAAATTGATCAGATCAAAGAAACCTTCCGGACCCAAACCGGGCAGCTGCATGGTCCGGGTTTCATCAACTGCGGGCTTCAGGTCGGCAAAGAAATATACCAAATGATGTTGGAAGCCCAACATCAAAATTGACGCCGCCCCCAACCTGGACTATCATGTATTGATTATGTTAAAATATTTTATATTGTTAATAACCGCAATTACTCTGGGCGCATGCGCGACTCACAAAAGTCCCCCGCAACCTGTTGAATGGAACTTGGCTCCAAACGCCAACGCCAGTTATCAATTCCTTAAATTCAATGAACACCCCGACGGAGAACAAGGCATAAACGCCCTTAAAAAAGCCATCGCCAATGATCCGAGTCCATATCTTTATCTGCAGATAGCAAATGCTTACTGGAGACAAACAAATTTCCAATCTGCGAGGGAAATTCTGAAAGAAGGCATTGCCAGATATCCGGAAGAAAAAGATCTCTACATTTCTTTAGCAAAATCCTACCTGGGTGAAGGATTAAAGCAATCCGCGCTGACAACCATACTCCAGTTTCTGAATAAAAAACCCGGACAATGGAATTTGATCGAGGACGCGGCCTCGCTTTATCTACAGGAAAATGAATGTGCCAATGCCTTGGATATTCTGAAAAAAATACCGGGAGACAATAGAACGGCCCGGACCGAATATCTTTTCGGTCGCGCCCAGACATGTCTGGAAATGAACAAGGCGGCCATTTCGCATCTCAAAAAAGCCGTGGAAAAAGACCCGAACATGATAAAAGCCTGGGCCGAACTGGCTTTTGTCCATGAGAAAGAAAAAAATTACGCCCGGGCCGAAAGCATCTATAGGAAAATAATCGACATGGACCATGCCGGAAACGAATTACTTCTGCGCATTATTTCCCTGGATTTAAAGCTGAACTCCCCGGACAAAGCAATGCTTATGGTCGAACAAGGGCCGCAGGATCCTGATTTCCGGCTGGATGCCGCGGCTGA
>JBNJHA010000025.1:0-3633 GCA_051748085.1 Thermodesulfobacteriota bacterium | reverse complement strand
TTTGTCGGCTACATCCTGGCCGACCAGGGACGCGACCTGGACCGCGCTCTCGTATTAATAAACAATGCGTTAAAACAGGAACCAACTAATGGATATTATCTGGATTCACTGGCCTGGGTCCTGTTTAAAAAGGGAGAGCTTAAAAAGGCGTGGTCCACGATAAATCAGGCAATTGACCTAACCGAAAAAGATCCTATAATTTGGATGCATTATGGAGATATCGCCATGGCAATGGAAAAATGGAACCAGGCGGTAAAAGGGTACCAAAACGCGCTCGATATGGACATAGACGACAGGTATAAAGCCACAACCCGGCAGAAACTTTCTCGTTCCAGAAACAAGCTTGCAAATTAAAATCAAATGTCAAAACCGCTTATTCCGATATGTCTGCTCATATTTTTACTTTCTGCCTGCGCCCCGCTGCATGAGGCTTCTCTTCCACCAGTTCAACCCGGAAGCTTGTGGACTGATTTCGTAAAATCTTCGGAATATACAGCACAAACCCGTTCCTTTCGGATTAAAACAAGCATAAATTACTCCGGACCGGAAAGACAGGACCGCCTGCTGGCTGATATATGGGGAGACAACAATTATCCAATACGAATGAATCTGAAAGCCGGCATGGGACAAGTTTTTTCCATGTGGAGAGAAGACAGCCGAATATGGGAAGCATACTATCCCTCAGAAGACACTGTTTATATTCATAAAAGCGGCCATGCGGGTGCGGAGGCCATTGGTTTTCCCACGCCTTTCAATCTCCTGGAAACTTCCCGACTGCTCACTGGACAATATACCTTTATTGTCCCGGAAAAATATGCCCATTGCGAAAGACAGGATGAAAAAATAAAATTTTTCTTTTCTCAAAAGGCCAAAGTTAAAAGTATTACTTTGGATAAGCATGGACATCCCGTGCAATTGACCGGCAAAGAATGGAAAGCAAGATTAAGTGATTTTAATTCGGAAAAGGGAAATGCCCGACGTATTGACTTGGAAATAAAAAACAACCAAAAAGCCGTAATCAGAATAAAAGAAATCGAATTCAGGCAAAAAACATGGGAAGCAAAACGGCTGCAGCTCAAACTCCCGCCGGAAACAGAACGCTTGCAGGTAATTTCAGCCAGGAAAGAGACGGTATCTTCACCGCGGGATTAGTATTGCGGACAATAGACGCAATTCCTGGCCTCTAAATCAACAATTTATCAAGGAGGTAATCATGGGTATGGAACCGGATCGGGAAAACCTTTCAGACCGGGATATTCCTTTATGGAAAAAACCGTTGAAAATCATACTTGCCGGATGGAGGATAATTTTCAGTGAACTCAAATGGGTCGTGATCAGAACCTGCAGACAGTGGGAAATAAGACAATTGCAAAAAAGATTGACCCGGGAAATGACCAGTCTTGGCAAATGCATATTTCATCAGACTTCCTCCGGCGCGGAGATAGATATTCAGGAACCGGAAACTGACCTGGCCCTTAAACAGATTTCTTTCCTTCAAGACGAAATCCAATATCTAAAAAATGAACTGGGCAAAACTCGCCAGGAATTCATAAACAAAAGATGCGGCAATGCCGCTTAATTACAGGAGCTTGCCAAAGTGACCCGACAAACAATTATCTTCGGCTCGGACCATGCCGGAATCGGACTCAAAAATAATTTAATCGGTCATTTATCCGGGGAAAATGAAACAATCGATGTCGGAACAACAGAATGTTCCAGCTGTGATTATCCACAATATGCGGTCAAACTGTGCACGCAAGTACTTGAACGTAAGTGCCTGGGAATTTTGATCTGCGGCAGCGGCATCGGGATGTCAATGGTTGCGAACCGCATAAAAGGGATTCGCGCGGCGTTGTGCGCCAACGAATTCATGGCCCGCATGTCCCGTAGACATAATAACGCCAATGTCCTGTGCATGGGCGACCGTGTTATAGGAGTGGAATTGGCCATAAGCATTGCCGAAGAATTTCTCAACAATTCATTTGAAGCAGGCCGCCATGCCCGCCGCGTGGAATTAATAGACTCGCTTACTTGAACTTTTACGCGATTTAGCAAAAAATTTGGTGAACATATATACAAAATCAAGCTTGACGTGTAATAAATTTCCTGCTTTCACTCCCCCTCGCTGTCGACGGACACATTTTTTAAAACTCTTTAACCTTTAAGTGATACACCCATGCACAACCAAGACACGGTAAACATCATCAAGGGTCTGATAATGGACGCCACCAGGAAGGCCAATTCCGGCCACCCGGGCGGCGCCATGTCCTCGGCTGATTTCGGCTACGTTCTTTTCAAGGAATTTTTGAACTTTGACCCGGACAATCCGGACTGGTTCGACCGGGACCGCTTCGTTCTCTCCGCCGGGCACGAATCCATGCTCTTATACAGCCTGCTTACCCTGGCCGGATTCCTGAACATGGACGACCTCAAGGAATTTAGGCAATGGGAAAGCAGGACCCCGGGGCATCCGGAGCACGACATGACTCCGGGAGTGGAAGCCACCACCGGCCCCCTGGGACAGGGTGTGGCCATGGCCTGCGGCATGGCCACGGCCGAGGCCCATCTGCGGGGCAAACTCGGCTCGGATATATGCAGCCATTTCACTTACGCCCTGGCCTCGGACGGAGACATGCAGGAACCCGTGACTTACGGCAGCGCGGCCCTGGCCGGACAGTGGGGTCTGGGACGGCTCATAGTCTTTTTCGACAGCAACAAAATCCAGCTGGCCGGACCGACCGACCGCGCGGACTGCACCGACTATCCCCAGCTCTACCGCAGTCTATGCTGGCAGGTAATCGAAATCGACGGCCACGATCACGAACAAATAAGGGAAGCGATTAAAAAGGCCAAAAAAGAAGAAAACAAGCCCACGCTGATAATCGGGCACACCACCATGGCCAGCGGCAGCGCCACCCTGGAGGGAAGCGAGGCCACGCACGGAGCCCCGTTCAGCCCGGAGGAAATAAAGGCGAGCAAGGAGAAGATCGGTCTGCCCGCGGACGAGGAATTCTTTCTCCCTTCCGGGGCGATAACCGATTTGCAGTCCCGTTTTCCCGAGCTGCGGGAAAATGTTTCCGCCTGGAAAAAGCGTTTGCAGGAGAAAAAAGGGAACCCGGAAATTGCCGAATACTGGGACAATATACATCAAAAACCAGAGGACAGGCAGATTTCCTGGCCGGATTTCGACCCGGAGAAGCCCCTGGCCACACGCAAGGCCTTCGGGGCCTGCCTGAACCATATCCTGGATCAGGTGCCCAATCTCATGGGCGGTTCCGCGGATCTGGACCCTTCCAATCAGACCGTTCATTTCCGAAACGAGTGCGGCATCTTCAACGGCGACAATCCCTGCGGGCGCTACCTGCCCTTCGGGGTGCGGGAATTTCCCATGGGCGGCATCCTAAACGGCCTGGCCCTGCACGGGGGCATTGTCCCCCTGGGCGCGACCTTTCTGGTCTTTTCCGACTACGAGAGAAACGCCATCCGTATGTCCGCCCTGCAGAAGCTGCCAGTTCTGCACGTGTTCACTCATGATTCCTTTTACGTGGGCGAGGACGGCCCCACGCATCAGCCGGTGGAGCACGCAAACGCCCTGAGGACCATACCCAACCTGAATGTCTTCCGCCCGGCGGA
>JBNJHA010000024.1:0-32518 GCA_051748085.1 Thermodesulfobacteriota bacterium | reverse complement strand
CCCCTTTGGCGGGGCTTAGAAAATACAGAACCGAAAGTGCGGCATCAAAAGGATCAGGAGAATAACTCGCAAAAATCCATGCATTCCGTCGAAGAGCCACTATTTATTGACCTTTGTCCCGCTGTAGGTAAAGGCCTTGCGGATCATTTTATAATGACCGCCTTTGTCCAGACCGACAACCCGACCACAGGGACAGATCAGCTCTCTGTTTTTTGCCTGGGCCTCCAGCCATTTATCAATCCTTGATTTGTGGCAGCGGAGGACCTCTCCCGGACCGATTTTACGATACTTGAAAAGTTTGCGTTTGCAGCCTGAGCATTTAATAGTCAACATTGAAGCAAATGGGGCGGGGCAAAAACCAGAGGACAATCATTTAAACAGATCCGGATTCTCCGCTACTTTGCGCACCAGATTGCGATAGTCTTCGCAACCCTTTGAACCCGGTGCGTATTCAAAAATGGTTTTTCCATACATGGGAGCTTGCGATAATATGCTGTTATAGCGCACCGGTTCGCACATGTATTTTTCATAATATTGATAAAGTTTTTCCAAAAAAGTATTGGCTTTTTTCTTTACCCGCAGGTCCAGAAAGGTGGGCAATATATATTTGAGTTCCAGCTCAGGACGATATTTTTGAATGGAGGAAACGCTTTTTAAAAACTCCGAAAGTCCCTGCAGGCTCATTATCTCCAGAGAAACCGGAATGAGTATCTCCCGGATATAAAACAGGACGTTTACGGTTAAAGGATCCCAGCCGGGAGATGTATCCACGACAACAAAATCATAATCCTTGTCTATTTCTTCCAAAGCCGTAGCGATTGTTTTTTCTCCGCCGAAATCCTGTCTGTCTATGAGTCTCCTTACGCCGGCCAGAGAACGCCCTCCTGCCAGAAGCCAGAGATTTTCACGGGCCTTGGTCAATGCCTCCCCTGCTTTTAATTCGCCGGTAACAAATTCAGTTAGTCCGGCAGCAGGCTGAACACCTAGAATATAACCGGCTTGTCCCTGTGTGTCGGCATCTACCAGAAGCACCTTGTAACCGGCAAAAGCCAGACCGGCGGACAGATTGACCGATGTAGTCGTTTTGCCGACGCCTCCCTTGGACAGCGAGACAGCGATCTTTCGAGGCTGTTTAGGCTTATTGGCTTTATCCGTATTCCTGGCTTTATTCAATTGCGCATTCAGGTCAAAACGCTTTTTGCAAGCCTTGCAGCGAGCGACTTTAACATTGTCCGGAATCTTTCGTTCATCAATTTCGAATTCCTGTTTACAATGCGGACAAGATATTAGCATCTCCCTCTCCCGAATGGCAAAATATGAATCATGCCCATTTACCGTTATATTTCCCCGCGCGGAACTTTTCAGCACACAGAAAACAGTGCACAAGATAAAAAACAGACAAACTAGGAAAAATAATCTTTTTTATTTCCGCCGGAATCCTGTATATATCCCAAAAGGACACTTTTATCCGGATCAGAATCAAAATCCTGCAAAACAATATCCAGGGCGGCATTAACCAAATAGGACTTGCTCACAAACGCTGCTTTCCGTTCATCCAGAATTTCGTTTAAATCATTCCGGATCCTTTCCATCCGGCTTAAAACATCCGGCCACAAATAATATGTCCTCTTGATTTTATCTATCTTATGACCTTCGGCATCCAGATTATGCTCCCCGGGCTGCACCCCAAAAAGCTGCCTATCCGCAACCGGATCATTTTTGCCGGCTTCCGTGAACTGATCGACCAGATCGGCTATTCCTTTCAAATCATCTTTGACCTCTCCCGTGTGACCGGAAAAAAGGTCTTCCATAATATTGGCCTGCGGATTTTTATTGAACATCGGGATTGCCAAATTTTCCAGCTGCTGCCAGCGGAAAGCTATCCGGAACGCAAATTCGCGCGCATATCCGATGGCCCTTTCATTCGGCGGCGCGGTTTCTTTCCGGCTGGAAAACCAGAGAATGCCTTTGATTTTTTCATCCGCAGCAAGCACGGGAACGGCCAGAATAAAACTGCTTTTCATTTTGGCGGAAAAGACATTCGAATTTTTATCTCTGTCCGGAATAAACAAAATATCCTTGGAGACAACAATCCGTTCCAGGATACTTCCGGAAACAATTTTTTTGGTACTGCCTGTTAATTGAGGACGATATGAGGCCAGGACCTTCAAACTACGTCCTGAGCTGCTCAGGCCGAAAAGATGCGCACTGTCAGCACCGATCAATGATCTTAATCTATCCAGGGCCTTATTCAGCCTGGATGCAAATGCATTTTCGCCATCATCCAATTTAGCCAGCACGGCATTAAAATCTTTATCGTATATTGTATCTTCAGGCATTAAAAAACCGCTGTCTATCCATAACAATTACACATCGCTGAAAAGAAGTTTACGTTTTTGCGCGACTAATTTTCTCAAAAATTGAACATCTTCATCGTTGATGGTCAAAAAATAAAGACCGCAAGAAAATCGTCCCGGCTCTAAACGGGAGGTATAGACAACCTTGGCCCGCACTTCTATTTTCCGCTCTCCAACGATTAACTCCGCTCCATTCAGTTCCATATTGGTTTCAAATTCATTTTCAACCTCATAAACAACCTGAACGCCATTGGGGACCAAATTACGAATTTCATATTCCCGTGCGCCGACAATCAGGCGGATCCCGTCCTTATCATCCACCGGAACACGAAATTCACGGCGAACCGGTTTTTCTCCAGCACCCCAATCATTCTGCATCTCTTGCCTCTTGCTTGCCAATACTATTGACCACTTAGTTCTTATCCGGAAATTCAAAATTCCGCATTGAAATTATTTCTTGTCTTTATCCTGCAAACTGCAGGAATCACTGCCGGTTCCTCAGGGATTAATCCCCAATTTAGGCAAAACAATCCTGACAAGCACTATCCAGGCAATAATAATGCCCACAAACAACAAAATACTTTCCATATATCCCTCAATCAAACACCCATGATGTTATATCCGGAGTCTACATACAAAATCTCGCCACTGACTCCGGAAGACAGATCAGAAGCCAGATAAACGGCGGATTTTCCGACATCATCCTGGGAAACATTGCGCCGCAAAGGGGCCTTGTCCTCAATAGTCTTGAAGATATCTTTAAAGCCGGAAATGCCGGAAGAAGCAAGGGTTTTGATCGGCCCGGCACTGATGCCGTTGACCCTGACTCCCTGTTCGCCCATATCCATGGCCAGATATCGTACACTTGACTCCAAAGCGGCTTTGGCCACCCCCATGACATTATAATTTTTTACGGCCCGGACCGAACCAAGATAGGTCATGGTCATAACCGACGCTTCCGGGGTAAAACTCGATTCAAAAGCCTGACACAGACGTACCAGGGAATAGGCGGAAATATCCAAAGCTGTATGAAATCCCTGCCGGGAAGTATCCACAAAACGACCGGACAAATCAGCTCTTTCGGCAAAAGCCACGGAATGGACCAAGACATCCACGCCATGCCACTCTTGGTCTACTTTTTCGGCTGCGGCATCGATCTGGGCATCGTCAGCAACATTACAATCAAAAATAAATTCACCTCCCAATTCCTCACAAATAGGCTCCACTCTTTTTTTCAAAGGGTCCCCTACATAGCTGAAAGCCAGTCTGGCCCCCTGCTCACGGAACTGCTTTGCCACGCCGTAAGCAATACTTTTTTTGTTAGCCACGCCGAAAATTACTACCTTTTTATCTTTCAACAACATAAAGACTCCTGTTTCCTGAAACAATTTATTCTCAATTTATGTGCAATTTCTTTCCGGTAAGCAATTCATAGGCCTGGAAATATTTATCACGTGTTTCATTAATAACTTCATCCGGCAGGGACGGAGCGGGAGCCGCCTTGTTCCAACCGGATGAATTCAGCCAGTCCCGGAGATACTGTTTGTCAAAACTGGACTGCGAACGGCCGGGCTCATATTGGTCCGCCGGCCAGAAACGGGAAGAATCCGGAGTCAGAACCTCGTCGATAACAAATAATTTACCGCTATCAAGTCCAAATTCAAATTTGGTATCGGCTATTATTATTCCCTTTTTAGCCGCGTAATCACGGGCCATGGAATACATCTCCGAGGATTTTTCGGCCACAAACTGAAAAAGTCCTTCGCCGATAATGCTTCTGGCCTGTCCCAGAGTAATATTTTCATCATGTTCGCCTACATCTGCCTTGGTGGAGGGAGTAAAAAGAGGTTTCTCCAATTTCTGTGCCTCGCGCAGTCCGTCAGGCAAATCATGCCCGCAAAGTTTTCCGTTTTTCTGATAATCACGCCATCCGGAACCGGTAATATAGCCGCGAACAATGCATTCTATGGGCAAAGGCTTAGCCTTGTGGGCTATAACCGACCGCCCATTCAGCTGATCTTCATATTTTTGCAGATACCCCGGAAAATTCGAAAAGTCGGATTCAACTATATGATTTTGAACCAGGCCTTCAAACATATGCATCCAGAAAATGGTCAACTGATTCAGGACAACACCTTTAAACGGTATGCTGTCCGGAAGGATCACATCAAAAGCACTCATCCGGTCAGTGGTGACGATCAACAAATGATCCCCGCCCAGATCATATATATCGCGCACTTTACCACGTGACAGCAACTTGGCTTCTTTTATCTTGGTCTTGGTTACCACCTGCATTATAACATTCTCCCTTTATTATCCGTCAAAAATTACGCATCAAACGCCTATATCCAATCCATAAAATTTACAGCCGGACGGCACGGTGGATACTATTTATTGCAACATTTTGACCGTACAAACGCAACTGCAAAAAGTCGAAGACTGGTGTTAAACGCTCAGATTGAATTTTGAAGCTCTTTGGTTTTACTTAAAACCTTCAACTTAAAACTTAACACCGCCTGCAAAAACTTATTTTTTGCAGGCGCATTCATACATCCGCAGACCTTGAATGCGCAAGGCACAGCAAATACGGACATTGAGTTTTTTCCGATGAATACGTTTTATTCATCACAGGGCCCATTCCGAATCTCAACGCTGCGGGCATGAGCCTCCAATCCTTCCAGACGGGCAAGTGCCGCGATTTTTGCGCCGTGTTTTTGCACATACGACGAAGAAGTGGCCACTATGCTCGTTTTTTTAGTAAAAAAATCAACGGAAAGGGCAGAAGAAAAACGGGATGTACTCAATGTTGGCAGGACATGGTTGGGACCGGCAAAATAATCGCCCACCGGCTCCGGTGAAAAATGCCCCATGAATACCGCGCCGGCATTGCGCAATTCACCAATAATTTCCCATGGACTTTCCACGCATAACTCAAAATGTTCCGGGGCAAGCTTGTTGACTATCTGCATGCCGGTATTTAAATCCGGAACAGAGATAAACATTCCACATTCAGAAAGCGATTTTTCGGCCACTTCCTTTCTCGGGAGCCTATCCAATTGTTTTTCAAGCTGTTTTGCACACTTATCAATCATTTCTTCATTGGTACAGACTAAAATCGAAGCCGCAAGGGCATCATGTTCAGCTTGAGAAAGCATGTCCGCCGCCAGCCAGACCGGATCAGCCGTGTCATCAGCCAGAATCGCAATCTCACTCGGACCGGCAATCATATCGATGCCGACCTTGCCCGAAAGCAATTTTTTAGCCGCGGAAACAAAAATATTACCAGGTCCGGCAATCACATCTACAGCAGGAATAGTCTCTGTCCCCCAAGCAAACGCGGCAATAGCCCAGGCTGAGCCACAACAAAAAACATGCTTGATTCCAAGTAAATAGGCGGTGGCCAAAATATAATCATTTAAATATCCGTTATCCCCAGGTGGAGAAACAACATAAATCTCTTCCACTCCGGCCACCTGCGCCGGTATGGCGGTCATTATCAGACTGGATACAAGAGGAGTTTTCCCTCCCTGGCCGCCGGGCACATACAGGCCGGCCCGCCTGACGGGCAGATTCAGCTGCCCGAGGATAACGCCTTCCGGCTGCGAATCAAACCAGGAATTCTCTTTTTGTTTTTTATGAAAATCACGAACCCGGTCAACAGCTTCCCTGATATTCTGCAACTGTTCAGAATCCACTCGGCTCGCTGCTTCTTCCAATTGCTCAACGGCAACTTTTAAATTTGATTTTTCAAAACCCGGGCTATCAAATTTACGGGTATACTGCACAAGAGCCTGATCACCATTTGCACGCACGTCTTCGATTACAGACAACACCTTGTTCTGAACATCCCCGACATCCATATCCCGGCTGGACAACAAATTATTAATGGCTGCAAAATCACTTGCCTGCCGGTATTCAAATTTAGAAATGCGCATATGAACAATCCATTTATAATGTTAACTGGTAAAAATTTGCTGAACAAATACTAGATACTGATTAAGCGCTTTACTCTTTCAGGTCAAGAATCGCAGTCGTCCACGCTCCTGCGGCAGAATTTTGACTGCCATTCCAAATTATTCCTTGCAAAATATGAATGATTTATCTATAAACTTCTCTTCCGTTCGCGGAGAGGTGTCCGAGCTGGCCGAAGGAGCACGATTGGAAATCGTGTGTGCCCTAACCGGGTACCGAGGGTTCGAATCCCTCCCTCTCCGCCATATTCGGAATAAGAGGAAGGGAAGCCGGGCGGCAGTAAAACTGTGAACCCCGTCAGGCCCGAGAGGGAGCAGCGGTAACAGTTAATTTACTGGGTGTCCGGTTTCCCTGGCAGGGGCGATAATCATCGTCCCTGCTTTTTTGTATATCAACCAGCCATAAACAGAGCGCTCGCCTGCCCTTACACTCCATTCCCCTCTGGTTTCCATCCGGAAATTTTTAAGTTTCCGGATAAGAATTTCCTATTATCGGCTCAATGCGTTACCTTCTCGGCAAACCATAAATCAGATATGCTCCAGCCATGGCGCCGGATATTCGGCTTTAAAATCCGGCCATTCAATACTCTCATGGTGCAGATAAAGAATGGATTCCGCAATATTTGCGCCGCCATATAAAGCATCACCCACTATTGGATGTCCGATGCTGCTCAAATGCGCCCTTATTTGATGCCGTTTGCCCTTTTTAATCAAAACCCGTACTAACGTCCTGTCCTCGGCTGTATTTTTTTCCGGAAATACCCAAGTATGACGCAATCGATCCCCGTCGGCAAAATTTAGAACCTTTACCTTCCGGCGACGGGCGTGATCAATATATTTGGAAACTATGATCCGTTCATCTATTACTCCATGCACCAGAGCCACATAAAATTTGCTGATATTTCCAGCCTCCTGCGCCCGGTTATAAATATGCACCGCTTCAGTAGACAAACCAGCTGTCAGCAATCCGCTGGTATGCCGATCAAGCCGGTTCAAAAGAACCGCGTCAATTTTATCTTCAAAAAGAGATGGCAATAAAGCAGCCGCGTTTACAGGATCCTTTCCCCGATCGGAATGAATACCGGGCGGTTTATAAATTGCTGCCCAGAATCCCTTCCTGCGAACAAGGTGTAACCCGGGATTAAAATTTGTTTCAACTGGCGGAAAAACAATTTCAATTACTTGCCCGGGAAAAATCAATCTCGCCTTCTTAAAGCTTTTATAGCCATCGATATTTACCCGGCCTTCGGAAATCAGCCTCTTCGCCCGGCGCAATCCGCACCCGCAAAGATCCCGGACCAAAAGGTCAAGCCTGGTTTTCGGCCCCTGATATCTGATTGTCTTTTCTAATTCATGCATATCAATCGAAGATGGTAACTGTTCACCGGATTTTTTGCGTACTTTTATGACAGGCCGCCCGGTTTTCTTATGCACTACGAAGGGGGAAACCGGACCGCGAAACTGTTATTTGAACCGTCCTGTACAATTTACGAAAAAAAAGACCCCGCATTGGCAGGGTCTACATTCAAAAAACGGCAATAAATTCATATCCGCCGGAGTAAAAAAGCCAGTTTCTGAATCAGAGTAAGGCCCATCATGGCGATAAATATAATCATGCCGACCCACAGCAGCCCCTCGGCAGCACCGAAAATTACGAATAAAAGCAGTGACCAGCCCAGAAAAAAAATAACCCGGGCCGGAGCATCGAGTACGCCGGAGGTATCGTTTAAGTCCCTGAATTCAATAGTATCCGAAACAAAATCGCTTAAAGCAACCAGAATAATCGCCAGGATAATGCACACGGTAGCCTCGACAATCCATCTACCTTGCATATAAAAATATACCCAAAAACCAAGCAGATATAAAAAATGACTGGTTCTTTGCAGCAAAACGGATATAAAATCCTCAACCGTCTCCGAGCCCGAACCTTTTCCCAGCCGGCGGGCAACACTGTAAAAAAAAGCGGACAACAACAATACCAGAAATCCCCAGAAAGCACCGGCGAAAAAACCCAGCGGAGCAAGAACCGCAAAAAGAAAACCGGAATAACTGGCTTTCATCCCGGTATATCCGCGCTTAACCAGGACCGGTACCGCTACGGAATCTAACTTTTCATCATACCAAGCAGTTATCGAGCACTCCTGCCAATCCATAAAATCCCTCCTTGTATATCAAAAAATACTGTAAACAACGTCTTCTCAAACTGTAACTATTCAGCAAATTTTGGGTTATAACCAGTGGTCAGATGCAAGTGCAAAAAGTCGAAGGCTGGAGTTAAACGCATAGTTTAAATTTTGCAACTCTTTGATTTTAATTAAAATTTAACACTGCCTGCAAAAAATAATTTTTTTGCAGGCGCATCAGTGGTCAAGCTCAAATTTCGACTTCCAATCCCTGCATACTGAATACAATCAACATATTAATCACAAAAAAACAAGCGTGGCCAGTCCCAGCAAAGCCAGAAAACCAGCGCTGTCTGTTAATGTGGTAAGAAAAATAGAAGATGCTTGGGCCGGATCACGTCCCAGTTCCTTCAAGATCAGCGGAATGGATGCTCCTGCAATCGACCCCAGCAGCATGTCTCCGCCAAGAGCGATACCAACAACCAGGGACAGAGGCAAATTACCTGTCCAAAGCATAATACTCGTGGAAAGCAAAATTGATATCCCCAGACCATTCAACAAACCTATCCTGGCCTCCCTTAAGACCGCTTTCCATACTTTTTTGCGATCAAAACGTTCCAAGGCCAGTTGCCTTATCATAACCGCAAGGGATTGCTGCCCGGTATTGCCGGCCTGATTGGCAACAAGCGGCATTAATACCGCAAGAATGGACATTTGGGCAATGGAGCCTTCAAAGAAATGGACCACCCACGCGGCAACAGCAGAATTAAAAAGATTTATGACCAACCACGGCGCCCGCATCCGAACTGAATACAGCCAGGGGGAATCAATTGTTTCGTCTGAACCGGCACCAACCATTGTTTGCAGGTCTTCACTGGCTTCCTCCTGGATAATATCAATGACATCATCCACGGTAACTATACCTAAAAGACGCTGCTCAAGGTCAACCACAGGGAGCGCCAGCAAATCGTACCGGCCGATCAACTTGCCGACTTCTTCTTTATCTTCATTATAGGATACATAAATCAAATGCTGATCTTTCAACAACTCCTTAAGCTTGGTTCCGGAACGGGCAAGCATCAGATCGCGCAGGGAAAGAACTCCCTTTAAATGTCTAAACTCATCAACCACATAAGCATAATATGGAACCTCGATATCCTCGGCCCCTTTGCGGATAAGAGAAATAGCCTGATCAACGGTCAAATTACGGTCCAGGACCAGGATCTCGGTATTCATAACCCCGCCGGCCGTATCGGGGTCGAACTTCAAAAGATCGTTTATTAAGGCGGCATCTTGGCGATTTATATGTCTGAATATTTCCGAGCGCAGATCAAGGTCGAGTTCATCAAGAATGTCAGCAGCGTCATCCGGAGACATTTCGGAAAAAATATCCGCAATCAACTCATTAGGTATATGGGAAAGCAAGTCAGCACGATCATGCTTTTCCATCTCAACCACAAAATTGGCGGCATCCTCAAGCGAACTATCCCGCAGGAGACGAAGCTGTTCTTCCGGAGTGATGGTTTCCAGATGATCGGCAACATCAGCCGGATGCCTGTTATCAAAACTTACAGACGGCCAGTCGACCTTTTGATAGTTGCGCGGATTATGTTGTTTTTCTTTTCTGTCTTCACGTTGCATAACCTTAGATATTTAGCTTAAAAACACCCGGAGGTCAAAAATAACACTTTCGCAAAAAACAGTATGACTGCACTTTTTAATGAAAAGACGTAACTGTAAAAAATCAAAGACTGGAGTTAAACGCACAGATTGAAGCTTGTAACTATTTGGTTTTCATTAAAACTTTCAACTTAAAATTTAGCACTGCCTGCAAAATTTATTTTTTGTACTTGCATCTGAAAAGCATGCGGACTGCACCCAAATTTCAATTTTTGAATACGCTTAGCTCCATCAAGGCTCGATCATCCTCATGGGGTGATTTAGTCTTGAAAATATCTGCGGTCCGCGGGCGCAAATCCTTGACCGTTCGCCACTGAAGATTTAATCATTTTTTCTCCGGAAACATTCAACAAAAGACAAATATGCATATCTTTAATCATTTTTTTTCTCCACCCAGAATATCCTGTCTAAAACAAAGCATCGCCCTGGCCCTTGCCGAAGATGGCCGGGACTTGACTTCTGAAGCTCTCTTTTCTCCGGGTGAACAATTAACCGCGCGAATAATCTGCAAAGCTCCCGGAGTCATCTGCGGATTGCCTATTATTTCACTAATTTTACAACAATTGCAGGGAGACGTAGAAATTGAATTTACGGGCCGGGAGGGCCAGGAATGCTCTTGCGGTCAATCGATGGTCAGAATAACCGGCGACGCGACTTTGCTGCTTAAAGCCGAAAGGGTAATACTTAATTATATCTGCCATTTATCCGGAATTGCCACCTATACGCATGAATTTTGTAAGATACTGCGAGATAGCGGCACATCAATACTCGATACCCGCAAGACACTGCCCGGCTTGCGTTATCCGGAAAAATACGCCGTGCTTGTCGGAGGGGGCAAAAATCACCGCATGAACCTGGAAGAAATGCTTATGCTCAAGGACAATCACATAGACCGGGCCGGAAATATTACCAATGCAGTCAACCTGCTCCGGCAAAAGTACCCCGAGTGTCCCCCATTGGAGGTTGAATGCAGAACCGAGAGAGAAGTTTATGAGGCCGTGAAATGCAAGGTTGATCGTATTATGCTCGACAATATGACTCCAAAAGACCTCGTTCGGATCCTTCCGTACATACCTGACACTATTGAAACCGAAATAAGCGGCGGTATCTCGCTATACAATCTTGAACTGTTTTCCGGATTGGGCGCGAATTATATTTCAATCGGCAGCCTGACACATTCCGCCCCGGCTTTGGACTTAAGCATGATAATCGAATAAACTTATTAACTCCGGAACAGGATTATGCACGCAAACGAATCGGCAAAAATTGAAAAAATAAGAAAATACCATGGCGACAATTTGACAATAATGGGGCATCATTATCAGTCAGACCAGATCATTGCCCACACCGATATTCAAGGGGATTCCCTGGAGCTGGCCCGAAAAATAGTCGATCTTGATTCCAGATACATAATCTTTTGCGGCGTGCATTTCATGGCCGAAACAGCGGCTGTTCTGGCCAAGCCCAACCAACATGTATTCCTTCCTGACCATTTTGCCAGTTGCGTAATGGCTGAAACAGCTCCCGCAAATACAGTGAATGCCATTCTTACCGACCTGAATAAATATAGAAAAATAATACCCCTTGCCTATGTCAACTCCAGTCTGGCGGTAAAAACACTCTGCGGTCTATTTGGCGGGAGCGTATGTACTTCCGCGAATGCCCGGAAAATGATGGACTGGGGACTTAAACAGGCTGACGGGGTCCTTTTTTTACCGGACAAACATCTTGGAACCAATACCGCAAACGATTTGGGAATTCCGAAACAAGAAAGGACGATACTGGACATAAGGTCAATGGGCCAACATATAGATTATTCTTCAGCCAGCAGAAAAAAACTGCTCTTATGGCCGGGAGTTTGCGCCGTGCATCACCGAATAAAGCCCCGGCATCTGCAGGATATCAGGGAAAAAGATCCGCAGGCGTTGATAATTGTTCACCCTGAGTGTTCTCCGGAAGTCGTGTCCATGTCCGATGCCAAAGGTTCTACTTCGCAGATTATCAATTATATAAAAAACGCTCCCCCGGAAAGCGCAATATATGTCGGCACAGAGGAAAATATGGTAAACCGTCTGGCCGGACAATTTTTTCCTGATTTTATGGTAAGATCCATTCTCCCCACCTATTGCAGCAACATGGCCAAAATAACTCCACCCAAACTTTTAAAAACCCTTGCGGACCTTAAGCCGGAAAATCAGCTGCATATCCCTCAATCAGGGCGGGATGAGGCCAGAAAAGCCCTGCAAACCATGCTCAAAGTCTGCTCCTGATCTCGATTGCTCATTATTTTGCAACTATTCAGCACACGAAAAAAAGTTGACCGGATTTTTTGCCTAAATTTGCGACAGGCCGCCCGTTTTTCTTATGTGTTCCGGAGGGAGCAGGCATCATCCATTGATGGGCATTAGAGAACCGGGTTCCTCGACGTTGAATGTGGATTTTATTCGAATGATCCTTTCTGATGTTCCTGACGAAAGGTTTGCATGTTTTCTTGCCCTTTAATATTACGTCAAAATCCGGCACCCAAATTTAAATTTGGGTGTCGGAAAGGGGGCGGGCATCCCCCCTTTGGCGGGGCTTAGAAAATACAGAACCGAAAATTCGGCATCAAGAGGATCAGGAGAATAACTCGCAAAAATACATGCATTCCGTCGAAGAGCCAGAGAACCGCAGGCGCAAAGCCTAAAGATCAAAAAAACTTGCTGAGCATATACATTTACAATCAACAAAATTCAGGATAAAAAACAAAGACATGCTGGAAAAGAGAATAAAAGGACAGGTTCTGATCATTGGTTCCGGTCTTGCCGGGGGCACCGCTGCTCTTACCCTGGCTGATGCGGGAGTTGAAGTAATACTTGTTTCGGCCGGAAAAGATCTGGATGATGGCAATTCCGCCCTGGCCCAGGGAGGAATTGTCTACCAGGGAGACCAGGACGACGCAAAACTCCTGGAAAATGACATCCTAACGGCCGGCTGGCGCCACAACTATCTCCGGGCGGTTCGTTTTCTGGCCCTCAAGGGTCCTGAAGCAGTCCGCGATCTGCTTATCAACAAGCTTCACGTTCCGTTCGAGACCGAAAACAATCATTTCAAAATGACCAGGGAAGGTGGACATACAGTTTCCCGGGTGTTGTACTGCGCCGACTTTACTGGACGGGCAATAATGGATCAATTAACCCGTGCACTCAAAAAACACCCCAATATAAACTGTATTGCCGATTATACGGCCATTGACCTGCTCACCACGCATCATCACAGCCGGGAAATGGATTTCAGATACAATATTAAAAACCAGTGCGCTGGAGCATATCTTTTAAACAACCAAGACAATAGCGTGCATACCGTCATTGCCGATTATACTGTACTGGCAACCGGAGGCTTAGGCCAGATTTTCCTGCACACCACAAATTCGCCGGTTTCCATAGGCTCAGGACTGGCCATGGCCCATCGGGCCGGGGCCAAGATAATGAATACCGAATATATCCAGTTTCACCCGACAGCTCTCTTTCACAGATCCAACCGCAAATTTCTGATCTCCGAAGCAGTGCGCGGTGAGGGAGCAAAACTTATCAATTCCCGCGGCCAGGCCTTCATGGCTAAATACGATACCCGGGCAGACCTTGCTCCAAGAGACATCGTAACCCGCTCAATTATTGAAGAAATGCTATACAGCGGCGAAGACTGCGTCTTTTTGGACGCCGCCAGCCATGTCCAGCAGGACCTGAGACTCAGATTTCCCACCATATTCGACAAATGCATGGAAAACGGTGTCGACATCACGAAACAGCCCATCCCCGTTGTCCCGGCAGCACATTACTTCTGTGGCGGCATTCTGGTCGACTTAAAGGGAAGGAGCACCATTGAAAGACTTTACGCGGCCGGAGAATGCTCCTGCACCGGGATCCACGGAGCAAACAGACTGGCGAGCACATCCCTTCTGGAAGCCCTTGTCTGGGGAAGCAACATCGGGAAAAACATCGCCAGGCAATTCAACTCCAATTCAAAGATCAGCAAACGTCTTCAAAATTCCATCCCGGAATGGGAATTCCTGGGACAGGAGCACAATGACGACCCGGCGTTAATAGCTCAAGACTGGGCAACGATTCAGAATACCATGTGGAATTATGTCGGCATCAGCAGAACCACTCCCCGCTTGCGCCGCGCCTTTGAAGACCTGCGCAACTTAAATAAGCGTCAACACGATTTCTATCGCGAAACCCCGATCTCAAAATCCCTTATCAATCTTTTCCACGGATGTCAGGCTGCTTATCTGGTCACAACCGCGGCCCTGCGCAATGAAAGAAGCAAAGGGTGCCATTTTCGAAACAAATAAATCAGGCAGGAAGGCTGCCCTCTTTTTCTCCTCCATCCTCTTCTTCTTCCCCGGGCCTGAAGCCAAGCAATATCGGACTGGCAACGTAAATAGATGAATATGTACCTACCAGGATTCCTACCAGCAGGGCAAAGGCAAAATCATGAATAACACCGCCTCCGAACAGGAAAAGGCACAAAACGACCAACAAGGTGGTTCCGGAGGTCAAAAGAGTACGGCTCAAAGTCTGATTTATACTTTTATTTATAGTCTTTTCCAATGATTTGGAAACCTTGGCCCGTAAATTCTCTCTTATTCGGTCAAAAACAATAATCGTATCGTTCAGTGAATATCCGATAATCGTCAAGAAAGCGGCCACAATTGACAAATCAAACTGTTTATTGAGCAATGAAAAAAGACCCAGGGTTATAAGTACGTCATGTATCAGGGCGATAATGGCTCCAAAGGCATAATTAAGCTTTAAATACCAACATAAGCCAAGAGTTATAAGCATGGCCGCCACAATCAAGAACCCCATGGGAGCATGCATAATTTTTAAGAAATACACTCCAATGGCCAACCCTCCGGCCATTACTGCCGATGTCATCCAGCGCTGTTCAAAGCGACCGGATATATATATCGCGATCAATAATACGGCGAAAAACAAAGCTTCCATTGCATTTGATCTGAGATCGGCGCCGACTTTGGGGCCAACCATCTCCAGACGCTGAATTTCAAATTCTTTATCCGGAAGCCGGGTGGACAATTCAGTCCGAACCTGGTCCCGTATCTGTTCAGGAGAAATTTTATCCGCTGAGGTACGAACTAAAAACTCATTTTCCGCATCCATGCCGAATCGCTGCACAACAAGGCCCGGCAAATTGGTTTGCTCCAGAGTGTCCTTAAGGGCGTCCAGTTCTGCCCCCTGATCAAATTTAAGCTGCACGATTACCCCGCCGGAAAAATCAATCCCGTAGCGGGGACCGCCCTTACTGATCAGGGATACAAGCCCGATTAGTATCAGGGAGGCGGACAAGATAAAGGCCAGCTTACGGATTCCGATAAAATTAATATTCGTATCCGGTTTGATAACTCTAAGTCCCATTAAAAAGCCTCCTAATATTTACAAACTCAAAGTCGAGCCGGTTTTTTTTCTGCTCAAATAGATATCAAAAATTGTCCTGGAGACAAATATAGCCGTAAACATTGAAGCCAGAATACCCAATGTAAGGGTAACCGCAAAGCCGCGGATCGGTCCGGTACCGAATTGATAAAGAATAATCGCGGCAATAATCGTAGTTATATTCGCGTCCAGAATGGTCAAAGTGGCCCGGCCAAAACCTTCGGCAACAGCCGCGCCCGCGGAAAGTCCCCGTCTCAATTCCTCTCTTATCCTTTCAAAAATAAGAACATTCGCGTCCACCGCCATTCCAATGGTAAGAATTATTCCGGCAATGCCGGGCAAGGTAAGTGTCGCCCCGAAAGCAGTCAGGGCAGCCATTACAAGCACGATATTGAAAATTAAAACTATATCGGCGATCAAACCGCCCAGACCGTAATACAAAACCATAAAAACGAGAACAATTGCCCCACCGAGGAGAGCGGAAAAGACTCCTTTTTCAATCGACTCCTGTCCAAGGGAAGGCCCGACACTTCTTTCCTGCATAACATTGACCGGAGCCGGCAGGGAACCGGCACGCAATACAATAGCCAGATCATGCGCTTCTTCGGTAGTGAATTGCCCGGAAATACTCGCCCTTCCGCCGCTGATTTTTTCCTGGATCACCGGAGCGGAATGAACCTTGCCGTCCAAGACTATAGCCATCCTCTTTTTTACGTTTTCTTCGGTTATCTGCTCAAAAAGAGCGGACCCGCGACTGTTGAATGAAAGTGATACATAGGGCTGACCGTACGAATCAAAAGCGGTTCTGGCATTAGCAATATTTTCACCGGTCATGGCGGCATCTTTATAAAGAACCAATGGTTTATCACTGGTTTCAAAATAAGCGAGTTCGCTGTCCGGGGGTAAAATACCCTGCGCGGCCTTTTCCGGATCGGCCTCTTCATTAACGATCTTGAATTCCAGATGAGCCGTCTTGCCGATAATTTCCAGGGCCCGACCCGGATCTTCAAGACCTGGCAGCTGTACCTGAATGCGATTGTCCTGTTGTTTGCGAATATCCGGTTCAGCTACTCCAAATTCGTCAATGCGATTTCTTATAGTCTTAACCGCTTGATCCAGAGTCATTTTTTCTAATTTTTTCAGGGCCTCGGGGGTAAATTGCATTTCATAAACAATCTTGCCCTCATCTGTTTCCTTGCGGGAAACAACATTCAATTCACTGAAATCATCACTTATAATACCGTCGAGTCTTGCCTGCTGTCCGGACTTAAGCAAAACAAACCTGAGCGTATCACCATCTTCCTCCACCCGGGGGCGCAAAACAAATATGTCATCCTCGCGGGCAAGTGCGCGAATATCCCGGCCTCTTTGAACCAGAGAATTCTCCACGGCTTTTCCGACATCTACTCCCAGCGTCAGATGCATGCCCCCTTTAAGATCCAGTCCCAGATTTATCTCGTCATCGGGAAGAATCCGGCCGAGCGAGGAGTCCTTGATCTGCGGCACAGACGGTAAAACATATAGCAAACCGAAAATCAGCACGATCAGAATCAGAATGATTCTC
The DNA here is from genome assembly GCA_051748085.1 of Thermodesulfobacteriota bacterium. GTDB lineage: Bacteria > Desulfobacterota > Desulfovibrionia > Desulfovibrionales > Desulfonatronovibrionaceae > CAYNNQ01. Next base: position 15,388 of record JBNJHA010000024.1, on the reverse strand, counting down.
CAGCGTAACCCACCCATTTTAATTCCTTATTCTGTTTTCGTTAGCAAATTAAAAAAATCTTCGTCTATCAAAAAAAATAAGCCTGCCGACATGCGTCAAACAGGCTCCGCTGTATCTTAAAAAAAACCGATTGGCTACTTTTTTTCCTTCGATTTTTCCTGACCCTTTCTATCCGGATCGGCCAGACCGGCAACATAGCCGCGATTTACTCGCAGGCTTTGATTCTCTCCAATACTGAGAGTCAGAACATCTCCATCCATGTCAGTAATTCTGCCGTAAATTCCGCCATTAGTCAAAACCCGATCACCTTTTTTCAAATTTTCGAGCATGATCTTATGATTTTTTGCTTTTTTCTGCTGCGGACGGATAAGCAAAAAATAAAAAATAGCAAACATCAAAATCAAGGGAATAAAGGCCGAAAGAGGGTTGCCCTGTCCGGATTGGGCACCCGACTGCCCCATTGCGTAGGCCACATTGCTTAAAAACATCAATACCTCCGAAACAAATCTTTATTAATTGCCCCGTTAATTTGCCACATACATATTACCATATGGACGAAGCAAACGGGGACGGATGCGAATAAAACCACTGTCCATGATCCCGGATTTGTCCTTGCCAAATTCGCGACAAAAATCAACTACGTGGGATTCTATCAATTTGCGGTCATCCGCATCTGCCTCTTCAACCAAGAGATTATCTGCTAACTGATATTTGGAAATTTGTCCACGAACAAATATCGTTCCACCATGAATTCCCGTGCCCAGGCATCTGCCGGCGACAGGAGCATCATTTGTTTCTCCAAACATGCCCAGGAGTATAATTACCCCGCCGGCCATGTATTCTCCCAGAAAATCACCGGCTTTGCCTCCAATGAGCAAAGTGGGCAATTTCTCTTTGTACGCCTTCATGTGTATCCCGACCCGGTAGCCGACATCCCCAAGGACATGGATCGCCCCGCCACGCATGGCATATCCGAGAACGTCCCCGGCCATTCCCGTGCAGTATATCTCGCCCTTGTCCATGGTGTTGCCCAGCCCGTCCTGGGCATTGCCGTTTATACGCATTTTGGGCCCGCACATAAAAGCAGCCGTATCCTGACCCGCAACTCCGTTGACCACGATTTCCATTCCGCCTTCAAGAGCGGTTCCAATGTACCTCTGACCGCTTATATTCATAAGTTCCAGATGCTTTACACCGTTTCGTGCCGCTTCTCGAACCCGTTCATTGAGTTCCTGATAATACATGCCTTTTGCGTCTAAAATCAAATTGGACTTCATATTACTTCTCGACCTCCACAATAACCGGCTCACCCGCCTTGGGTGCCCATAAACGGTCCGGGACCGGGCAAACACTTCTTATGGAACAATCTTCACTGGCCATATAAACCAGATCATCCTTTTCCGCCACGAGCAACGGACGCAATTTTATCCGGTCGTTGAGTCCGGCGAGGCTGTTGGAATCGGCAAACAAAATAGCAAAAGGGCCGTTCAGCATTCCTGAACCATAAACCATGCGCAACGCCGTGTAGACCTCTTTGTCCCCTTTCTCCATGCGATCGATTTCTTCCCAGAAGGGAGGAGCAAAAACCTTGGCCGCCATTCCCTTGCTAAGCTTATGCTTGCGGATAAGCATGTCCAAGAGGTAGGCCACTACTTCCGTATCCGTCATCAAAGTGCATTCATAGCCATGCTGACAGAGATAGCGTTTATTTATCCCGTAGGAAGATATTTCACCGTTGTGGACGATGGACCAGTCCAGGATAGTAAACGGGTGCGCCCCGCCCCACCATCCCGGAGTATTTGTGGGAAAACGATTATGCGCGGTCCATATATGGCCCTTGTACTCATCCAACCGAAAAAATTCACCAATATCCTCGGGAAAGCCAACTCCCTTAAAAGCACCCATATTCCGACCGCTGGAAAAAATATAAGCTCCTTGAGCGCTTTTATTGACCATCATGACCACCCGGACCACATAATCATTTTCACTTAAATCGCTCCAGTCAGGACGATCCGCCTTGGGCAGGACAAAAAATCTCCATAGAACAGGGCTTTCGCCCACGGCCGCATTTTTTCTGGTGGGAATAGCCTCGGAAAGATGAATATCAAAATATCGCTTGATGATTTCTTCGGAGCGATCCAAAGCATCTTGCGTATTACACATAAGATGCAGGGCAAACTTGTCCGCCATGTCCGGGTATATTCCGTAAGCCGCAAATCCTCCGCCCATGCCATTTCCCCGATCATGCTGAACCGCAATGGCATCGATGGCGATACGCCCGGAAAGCCGACTTTTATGTCTATTGATTACTCCAAAAAGTCCGCAACCGGATATATCCTTCTGAAAATTATAATCCGCTCTGGGCAAATGCATATATTTTGACTCCTTATACAAGAAACTTACTGGACATTTTATTATCTGCAAAATTAATTGGCCTGCTCGAAACAGAAAACATCATTGAGCGCAATGCCCTCATATACTCAATCCAAGCCGTTATTTTTTCAATTTGAGTCCTGCCTTTACCTTTCTTTATCCACGCTGCGAGCATATAAGCCAAGGTGCCGGGCAAGCAAAAAAATCCGGACGAATAAAGACTATGCGAGCCTGGCTCTTTTATTCCATTCCTGCCTGAATTTTTGCTCCGGCCACTGCAGGGAAGTTGGATTTCCGGCAATAAGCCGGCTTTTTGTTTTCGAATCAAGCTTAATTTTAAAGCGAATAAAAGCATTATACCTGCCGGCTAAAGAAATATCCCCAACCAGTACACATCCGACAAGCCTGTCTTCTGAAAATATCAATTTACGATATCTAGATCTGGATTCGTCCAAATTGGCTTTAACCTCAAAACTACTGCTCTCTGGTGGATTGACTATACCGATTGAAACAGTGGGCAGCCCATAAAATTCAATGGAATTCATGGCCAGCCCGCCTTCATATTCTTCCTCCCCTTCCATCACGGCGGCCATATTCCGTCCGGCATACAAGCCCTGGGCATAGGCATTGGGCCATATGGGGGTGACTCTATTGTCTTCCCACAATAAATCAACGGCCTCGGCAACATCTCCGGCGGCATAGACATTTTCGGCACTGGTCTGCAACTTTTCATCAACCACGATTCCCCGATTAGTATTCAGTCCGGCTCGTTGAGCCAGTTCAATACTCGGAACAACTCCAATGGCAACGACAACTGCATCTGCCTCCAAAAAGACTCCGTCCTGCAAAAAAACACCTTTGACCCGGTTATCATCGCCCCGCTTTATTTTATTGACCGTTGTCGAACAGCGAATATCAAAGCCCATATTCTGCAGCCTTTCGGACACGATATTTCCTGCGATATCATCAAAAGCCGCGCTGAGTATCCTCGAGGAAAGCTCGACAACAGTCACGTCAACTCCTCGGTCAAAAAGGGCCTCCGAGGCTTTTAAACCAATGAGACCGCCCCCTATGACCACCGCTCTACGCATGTCCTTGACTACGGAATTGACCTTTCTGGCGTCATCCAGGGAAATAAAAGTATATACATCCGGGCCGTTTGCTCCTTCAATGGGCGGAAATATCGGATTGCCTCCGGTAGCCAGAAGCAATCGATCATATTCTAGATCGCCTTTATCCGAAGAAATTATTTTTTGGGAACAATCGATGCTTTCTACATCCCTATCCAGCCGCAACTGAACATTGTTCCTTTCGTAAAATCCATCCGGGCGCAGCCACATACGTTTTTCCGGAACATTCCCGGCTAAATAATGAGAAATAAGCGGCCGCCCATAGGTCTTGTCACCCTCGCGGGAGACAATGGTTATTGCCCCCTGCTCATCCCGGGAACGAATTCCTTCTACTGCCCCCACGGAAGCCACCCCGTTGCCGACAATTATATACTGCATTCGCTTACCTCCTCGTCGCCTTCCTCCCGATATTCCAAAGCATTATTCGGACAGGCGGACACGCAGGCCGGAATCTCCCTGTCCGGGCAAAGATCACATTTGATTATTTTATTTCGCAAGGGATGTTGCTTTACAGCTCCATACGGGCAGGCCATAAGGCAGGACCAGCATCCGACGCATTGCTCTTCATCGTACACTACCCGTCCCGTTTCTCTATCCTTGTATAAAGCTCCAGATATACAGGCCTGGACACAATAAGGCCGTTCACAATGCCTGCAATTCAATGAAGCGGTGATCCATTCATTTTCTTCAACCGTATTTCTCGGCAACAACCCCAGGGGTTCTTCGTCCCTGACCGCCAATATAAGATCCCTGCTCTCGGAATGCTCCAATTGGCAAGCCAACTCACAAAGCTTGCATCCGATACACACCTGCGGACTAACATACACTCTTTTCATCTAGACTACCTTCCCGCGTGTTTAACGCCAAGTATATCCATTTCGGCTTCATTTATCCCGACCGCTCTTAATTTTTCTCTATTGCCCCGCAAACTCTCTATGGAATTGAGGCCCATCCCCCCAAGAATTTCCTCGATTTCATGCCCCCAGGCCCGAATAAGGTTGGCCAGCTTTGCGGCGGCAATATCCGGATTCTGTCGCTTGGCCAGGGCCGGCACATTGGTTGCGATACCCCAGGGGCATTTACCGGTGTAACATTTTTGACACATCGTGCAGCCAACAGCGACAAGAGCGGCTGAAGCTATGTACACGGCATCGGCACCCAAAGCGATGGCCTTGACCACATCCGCACTGCAGCGCACACCACCGGCAGCGACAACTGAGGCATGATTTCTTATTCCCTCATCCCGCAAGCGTTGATCCACGGAGGCCAAGGCCAGCTCTATCGGTATGCCCACATTGTCCCTGGTCATGGTTGGAGCAGCCCCGGTTCCGCCGCGCAGCCCGTCTATGGCGATTATATCCGCCCCGGCCCGGACGACACCGGCGGCAATTGCCGCGGAATTATGCACTCCGGCAATCTTGACCGAAACAGGCACTCTATACTCAGAAGCCTCTTTCAAGGCGTAAATGAGCTGTCTTAAATCTTCTATCGAATAGATATCGTGATGCGGAGCGGGTGAAAGGGCGTCCGATCCCTGCGGAATCATTCGGGTCATGGACACTCCGGCCCCGACTTTCTCTCCGGGCAAATGCCCGCCAATTCCCGGCTTAGCCCCTTGACCGATCTTAATTTCTATGCCGGTACCCGCGTTTAGAAAATTGCGATCAACACCAAATCTCCCCGAAGCAACCTGGACAATCGTGTTTGGTCCATATTTATACAAATCAGGATGCAGTCCGCCTTCTCCGGTATTATACACGATTCCGGTTGCGGTGGCCGCCCTGGCCATGGCCTCGTGCAGATTATAATTTATGGATCCGTAAGACATGGCGGAAAACATAAGCGGATAATTAATCTTTATCTGTGGAGAAATCTTTGTCTTTAAACTCACTCTGCCGCCTTTCGGCTCAAATTGCAGGGCGTCCGGCTTGGACCCCAGATAAGTCCGCAATTCCATGGGTTCCCGCAATGGATCAATTGAAGGATTGGTCACCTGGCTGGCATCAAGCAGAAGATGGTCCCAATATATCGGATATGGCTGAGGATTGCCCATTCCGGACAGTAAAACACCGCCGCTGTCCGCCTGCTTATATATATTTTTCAGAAAACGGGATTGCCACAATGAATTCTCCCTGAACTCGGACCTGTTCCGTCTTATGGTCAGCGCCCCGGTGGGACAAAAGGCCTCACAGCGATGACACCCAACACACTTGGCGTTATCGTGACAGACTTTCCGACGATTTTCATCCCAGTAGTGCGCAAGATATGAACATTGCCGCTCACATACGCGGCAATTTATGCACAGACTTTCATCCCGTTCAATCACAAAATCAAAATAGTTGGAGTTGATAGGCTTATGCAGCAAAACAGGCTCCTGAAATCTAGGTTATATGTTTAGGTTGGGATGGCGGAAAATAAACCATATACCTCAACTGATATATTGTACGACAAAAAGCTGAACGCCGAACCCCTTTCCAAATATGGCCATAATAACTCAAATCTTCTACTCCCGGATAACAATAATCACCACATAAAAAAACTCACGGCCGATAAACGGCTTTAAATCCACATAGCCGGGTGTATAAGCAGACTTGAAGTGGGATTATATCAGCTAGGCCAAATTAAAATTTGCTGTCAACTTTGTGCAATTTTGCTCAATATTAAATAAAACCTTGAAATGGCTGATAGCGGCGAGTACTTTTATTCGGGCGGGCATCACTTTTTAAACGCGCGTAAACTTCGGCGGCGTTATGTTGGCAAACCACAAATGGCTTACGGCAATGAGACAAGATAAAATACTTTCTGTCCGGTATCTGTTCAGCAATTTTTTTGCTCTTTAGACTTTCAGCCTGCTGTTTTCTAAAGTCTTCCGAATGATGATAACCGCCCCTCTGGAACACATAAACAAATGGGGGCCATCAGCGAATGCACGCAAAAAATCCGACGAACTATTAGTATGCTGAACAATAATAAGGGCCAGAAAAAACTACCAGAATTTAGCATCCTGTTTGTATTCTTCCTTAAAATCCTCAATCTCATCCTCTTGCCTCGACGTGCTTGCCAATGTTTCGGCTTTTTTTAAATGAAATTCCAGATTGGACTTTTTGCGGGAATACAAAAAAGCATACGCCATCTGCAAGTGAGCTGAAAACATATCGTTCATACGACCGTATACCTTGCCCAGTTCCCTGCGAACTTGAGCATCGTCTGGTATTTTATCCACAACCTGCTGCAAAAAAGAAGCAGCTTCCCGGTATCTTTTCTGCTCGGCCAGGACCCGGGAATAATAAAACAGGGCCATGACATCGCGGGGTGCAAGAAATACCGCCTTCTGAAGATATTCTGCCGCCACCTCCAATTGGCCGTAGGAATAATAAAATTGTCCAGCCTCGCGCAGAAAAAGCGAATCCTCGGATTCAGCCTTTAACGCCTTGTCAAAGGCCTGTTTAGCCTCTTTTATTCTGTTCAAGCGACTTAAAACTATGCCCAACCCCAAGTATTCCAAAGCATTGCGCTTGCCGTCATCACGGAAATAGCGCAAGGCGGTTTGCGGATCAGTGTACCGAGCACGCAACAATGTTTGCACGCGATGCAGGCGCTTGTCATTGTAAGGCCTTAATTTGAATTCATCGGGGAAGCGGTCCACCCTTTCCTCAAGGTATGCCAAACGTTCATTTACTCCCGGGTGCGTACTCAGATATGAGGGGATACTGCTTCCCATCAATTGTTTCGCCTTACGTATCTTTTCAAACGCTGAAACCATCGCTTCCGGATTGTATCCGGAATTAACCAGAAAATTCATGCCGATTTGATCTGCTTCACGCTCATCCCGGCGGCTGTATTTTAAAAGCGCGCTCTGTCCACCGGCGAGAGAACCGGCTACAATGGCGCTGGAGGCATCATTCGAGGCAGACCCCACAAAAACCCCGGCCAGAAGCCCCAGGAGGGAACCCAAAGACGCCCATTGCGCCCTTTCAATATTATGGGCCACATGTCGTTGGGAAACATGACCCAATTCATGCGCAATCACGGACGCCAGCTCGGCTTCATGTTCCATCTTCAATATTAAGCCGGAAAAAACAAACATATAACCGGCAACCGTGGCAAATGCATTCATGGAATTATTATTGATCACATTGGGCTTTATTTCGAAAGGCTGAGGGGGCATTTGTTTTTGTATTCTACTGACTATGGACTGAACATAGCCCGATATCTCCGGATCATCGATAACCGAAAATCGGGCGCGTATCATTCGACTGAACTTTTCTCCCAGTTCAGCCTCATCTTTGATACTAAAATCGCCAAATCCGGCTGACACCTTAACAGGCAGGGATAGAATAAAAAAAAATAAAATTACAAAAGTAAAACACTTTTTAAAACAGAATAAAAAAACCATATTAAGAGAACCTGAATCACTTGCTCATAAGATCCAAAAATTCTTTATTGCTTTTTGTATTTTTCATCTTTTCCAGCAAAAATTCCATGCTGTCCACGGTATTCATCGGCGCTATTATTTTACGCAGGATCCACATCCGGTTGAGAACATGTTCTTCCAAAAGCAGCTCCTCTTTCCTGGTTCCGGAACGATTAATATCCAGAGCGGGAAAAACCCTTTTGTCGGCAAGGTGCCTGTCGAGATAAATTTCCATATTGCCGGTCCCTTTAAACTCTTCAAAAATAACCTCATCCATGCGGGATCCAGTGTCGATGAGCGCAGTGGCGATAATGGAAAGACTGCCACCCTCCTCAACATTGCGGGCGGCACCAAAAAATCTTTTGGGGCGCTGCATTGCATTGGCATCCAGTCCGCCGGAGAGAACGCGTCCGGAAGAAGGTATTATGGCGTTAAAGGCACGGGCCAGGCGGGTTATACTGTCCAGAAGGATTACAACATCCTTCTTACGTTCGACAAGTCTCTTAGCCTTTTCCAGGACCATTTCAGCCACCTGTACATGACGTTGCGGAGGCTCATCAAAAGTCGAGCTGACTACTTCCGCATTAACGGTCCTCTCCATATCGGTCACTTCCTCGGGACGTTCATCTATTAACAAGACTATTAGATAAGCGTCAGGATTATTCGTGCTGATTGAATTGGCAATAGTCTGAAGAAACATCGTCTTTCCCGTACGGGGCGGGGCGACAATGAGACCGCGTTGCCCGGTGCCGATAGGCGAGAGCAAATCAATAATTCGGGCGGAATAATTTTCAGCCCCGTTTTCAAGCCTGAAATGCTTATCCGGATACAAGGGAGTAAGATTGTCGAAAAGGACTAAATTTTTGGAATGTTCCGGGCTATCATAACCGACCTGCTTAACCCGCAACAAAGCAAAATAGCGCTCACCTTCCTTGGGAGGTCTGATCTGACCGGCCACTACATCCCCTGTCCGCAATCCAAACCTTCTTATCTGGGAGGGAGAGACATAAATATCATCCGGTCCGGGCATGTAACTATACATCGGCGAACGTAAAAAGCCAAATCCATCCGGGAGTATTTCCAGGACTCCTTCGCCGGAAATACTCCCGTTTTTGGATGCGCAGGCTTGCAGGATGGCGAATATTAGCTCCTGCTTGCGCATGTTACTTGGGTTTTCAATGTCAAACTCCTTGGACAATTCCATAAGTTCAGGCATCGATTTGCTTTTTAATTCCGTTAAATTCATGCACTCCTCTCCTAAATAATTTATTAACTGCTTTTTATCCACAAATTGGAAATCTAAAATTTAAAAATCAAGGGTATCCAATCCCAAAAAGACCATTTCTGGATGAAAACCCACCTAACGCCGCTGAACTTAAATCATCTTTTTGCAAAATTTATTGAAAAACCGGGGCGGGATTTGGTTCGATAAATCATGTACCATTTATTGGCTATAAAAAAACACCGTTATAACACACAAATTGAGCAGGTAAGGAGTAATATATCGACTTAAAGTGTCCTGGTAAATCAATATCGTGTTTTTAAACTCATGATTTTGGCATATGGAATTATTCCACAAACAGATCCAATCTGAATTCGGCACAGTATACAATTAAGTTGCATACCTTACTGACTGTCAATATTGCAAATATGACACAAGATATTATACCGGCAGAGATACGCCAGTGAGAACGCCGCAAACTAAAAATATTAAAACTTAAATATATGCCGGTAGGCTTTTTTGTTGCAGGAAACGGTTTATAAAAAAATGGGCAAACAGGATTCGCTTACCCTATTGAAAAAGAGTATGCAACAACAAATCACACATGAATAAAAAATTTAAAGACAGGCAAGACAAAATGAAATATCTACAAATTTGCAAATAAAAAATATGTGAAGTCGCAAACTTCAGGGAGCAAAGCAAGTATTATCCTAAACCGGGATACGGTCTTGGCCAAGGCCGCCGTTTAATTTGCCGCCTGGCCCGATAAAAGCGAAGCCTTTTTAACTGGACGAGCGAGCGGATTAAAAAACGCATATTTGGTGAGCAGGAGTTGACTGCTTTACAAGTATGGTAATGACTACATATTTAATAACAGGCCATAAGCAGGACGTAAACTAGAGAGTTCTTATCAGCAAACAATAAAAGCATCTATTTCCCGGCTTCACCCTTTCCGTCATCTGCCAACTCTTCGTGGGCGGCAATGATATCCGCAAACAATTCATCCACCTTGCCCTTGGCTTCGTTCTGAGGCACATCCAAAGCGTATGCCAATTCCATGGATACCAGCCCCATCGCCTGTTCCATGAGGCGTCTTTCCCCGAAAGACAATTCCTTGTCCTTGCTGATTAAAAAAAGTTCTTTCAGGACGTAAGCGACGTCTATCAAATCCTCGCTCTTTAATTTATCCGAATACTCACGGTATCTCCTGTTCCAATTCTGTCCGGAATAGCCTGTAAAGTCGGAACGATCTCTTAAATATTCTATAATCTGCTCACCTTTTTCCCTGGAATATACTGAGCGTAAGCCGACATTTTCCGCGTTGGCCACAGGAACCATCAATGTGACATTGTTGCTCAAAATGCGCACAATATACAGTTCGGTTTCCATGCCACCTATCTTTTGCGTTTCTATCCCTTCAACTTTTCCCACGCCCTGGGCAGGATAGACTACCAATGCTCCGACTGAAAACACTATGACCTCCATAAATAAAAAGACTTCTACAATCAGTTAGTTTAAACACTATAACTAAATTTTAGAAAATAGTCTATGGGTCAGGTCTGATTTTAACATTTAACTTATTCTCACCCGGAAAAAAGAAAGAAATTTGGCCCAGACAAACAATACGAATTCAATCATGGCTGTTTACCCATTGTTGAGCTTTTTGAAAACCATCTTCCAGGAAGATTAAAATTCCGGATACCGCCCGGTCTACCGCCTCTGAAATCAGGGCTTGCTCCTCGGGCAAAAACTTACGCAGCACATAGGACGCGGTGTCCATGTTTTCCGGAGGACGGCCTATGCCCATCCGCAGACGCGGAAAATCCCTGCTTCCCAAACGTTCTGCAATCGAGCGTAACCCCTTGTGTCCGGCCAGCCCGCCTCCAAATTTCATCTTTACCCTGCCGGGATCAAGATCCAATTCATCGTGAACAATCAACAAATTAGCCGTATCAACTCTATTTTTACGTACCATCTCGGCAACGGCTATTCCACTGTTATTCATGTACGTTGTTGGCTTCAAAAGCATATAAGTCTCTGCCTTACCAACCATACGGCAACGAAAAGAAAAGCCGTTTGAAAGCTTGGACGATTCAGCTGTATCCCAGACAAAATCAGACTTCAGCTTCCCCACTAACCTGTCGAGTACTAAAAAACCCAAATTATGACGGGTAAGTTTATATTTGGCACCTGGATTTCCCAAGCCGACAATAGATGCGGATAAATTCATATTTTAAATACGCAAAATAAAAGCCCCTGCACGGGGCTTATAATTTATAAAATAAAAACAGGAAACAAAAAAGATTATTTTTCGCTTGACTCTTCCTCGGAAGCCCCTTCGGCTTCCTCTTCTCCAATAACTTCTGTTTCCTCTTCTTCTGTTTCCGGCTCTATGGACTGCTCAACAAAATGAGTAACTCCGACTACAGCGAAATTCTCTTCGAATAGAGGGGTAACACCTTTATCCAACTTCAAATCCTCAATATTTATATTATCGTTAATGTCCAAGTCAGACACATCGATAACAATTTCATTCGGAATATTGTCCGGTAAGCAGGAAACCTCAATGCTGTCCCGGAATATCTGAAGCATCCCTTCGCCGTCGCTTAATCCCTTTGCCTCACCGGTAACTTCGATCGGGACGGAAATAGTAAGTTCCTTCTCCATATCCACGCCATAAAAATCGGCATGAATATAAAAAGGCTTGATCGGGTCCGAATCCACAGCCCAAATCAAGGCCGGACGTCTTTTGCCGTCAACCTTCAGATCAACAAGCTCCGTGGTGCCGGCTTTTTTCCAAATCTTGGTAAAAGGAGTATATTTTACTTTGATCGCTTCGTTTTTTCCTTTGGTATCATAAAAAACTGCCGGTAAATATCCCTGCTCGCGAATCGCCCGAAGAGCGCCTTTGGCTCTTTCCGGTCTGGACTCGGCTTCCAGGTTGTATTCTCTCATTTTATGCTCTCCTTATTATATTATAACAATTATTAACTTAAAAACGAACTAATGGGAAAATAAAACACTTACCGAGGATTCGGTATGTATATTATGTATTGCCTTGGCCAGGAGACTGGCAACGGAAATCACCTTGATCTTACCCGCCTTGCTTACTTCCGGTCTCAAAGGGATAGTATCGGTTACGATAATTTCCGAAAAAAGAGATTTTTCCAACCTGTCCAGAGCCGGACCGGAAAGGATGGGATGAGTCGCACAGGCAACGACTTCCTTGGCCCCGCTTTCCGCAAGCACCTTGGCGGCTTCGGTTATTGTTCCCGCAGTATCTATCATATCATCAAGGACTATTGCGATTTTGCCTTCAACATCGCCGATGACGCGCATGGCCTTGGCTTTATTGGGAACGTCGCGTCTCTTATCTACAATAGCCAAACCAGCCCCGAGACGTTTGGCATAAGCTCGGGCCCGTTCCGTCCCACCGGCGTCCGGAGAAACGATCACTAAATCGCCGTCAAAACCGCGAACGTAATCCAAAAGAACTTCCGCCGCAAAAAGATTATCGACGGGCATGTTAAAAAAACCTTGTATCTGACCGGCATGCAGATCTATTGTCAGCAACCTGTCCACGCCGGAGGCGGTTATAAAATCCGCCACCAATTTTGCGCTTATCGGCACCCGGGGGACCACTTTCCGGTCCTGACGGGCGTATCCGTAGTAGGGAACAACTGCCGTGACGCGGCCCACGCTGGCCCGGCGCAGGGCATCGAGCATGAGACAAAGCTCCATGAGATTGTGATTGACGGGGGCACAAGTGGATTGGACAACAAAGACATCGTCGCCGCGAACATTATCTCCTATTTCAACCCGAATCTCGCCGTCGCTGAATGTACTGACCATCGTGGGTGAAAGTCGCGTGCCAAGATGATCGCAAATACCCTCGGCCAATTTTTGATTGGCCGTTCCGGTAATAATCTTAAGTTCGCCATGCCTGGCCATTAATTGTGCTCCATAAAAAATTTGGCTGGGGCGGGAGGATTCGAACCCCCGAATGACGAGACCAAAACCCGTTGCCTTACCGCTTGGCTACGCCCCAACATGCTATTCAAAAAGATAACATTTGACTCCGCTTCGGCGCACATACGCACGAAATTTATCCCTGGACCTGTTTTTCCTGAAAAACACAGCCAGAGCTGAACCGGATCCGCTCATTACGCCTCCGCAGGAGCCATATTGATACGCTGATAATTTGAGTTGCGCCAGTTTTGGATTGTCCGTGAAAACCACTGGCTCAAAGTCATTATAAAGAACAAAATTATGTATGAAGGGCGTGTATTTATCCCCGCCCTCAAAATTTGTCAAGTTTTTCAGTCCAAAACATTCCCGCGGTCTTGAGTCCCATGCTTTGTAAGCCTCATTGGTCGAGATGTGAATCTCCGGACAAAGCAGCAAACCAAATATCCTGCGCGGACTCAATGATACAGGCTTAATTCTTTCGCCGATTCCCGAAACCAATGCCGGCACTGACTGCAAAAAAAAGGGCACATCAGCACCAAGATTTAAAGCCAAATCGGACAAGTCTTTCCGGGATATTGAATAATCCCCGGCTGCCTGATTCAGATATCTGAGCATTCCAGCCGCGTCGGAACTTCCCCCCCCCAATCCCGCTCCAGACGGTATATTTTTATTAAGCCGAACCCGGATCGCAGGCTTAAATCCGGTTTTCAGCGCAAATTTTTCATAGGCACGCACTACAATATTTTCATTTTGCAATTCCGGAGCAGTACAATAAAATTCAATTCCGGACTTTTTACCAGGTGTAATGAGCAGTTCATCGCAGGGATTATCCAGAGGCAAAAAAACAGATTGCAGCAAATGATATCCATCATCTCTGCGGCCTGTAATCCGCAGAAAGATATTTATCTTGCATCCGCATAAAATCCTATGTTCAGCCTGAAAAAAATCCATTATATACTGTTCGCCCGGCGTCCGGCATGCGCGTCCTAAAAAAGCAGCTTAAGCCCGGAGCCAAAGCTGCTTTTACCGAATATTTGCCCACCATTGCTTATTATATTAATTCAGATCTATGGTCCGAAAAAAGTTATTTCCGTCCCGCCTTATAAGCAGCAGCAACACTTTCTTTTTCTTGGCATCCTGCTTGTAAATGGTTTCAAAATTATCCACGCTTTTAACTGTCTGGCCATTAGCCTGCAAAATTATGTCCCCGGGCCTTACATCCTTGGCTGCAGCCACAGAACCGGATTTCACATCGGTTATCAAAAGGCCGACTCCGGGAGTGACATTAACGGCCTTGGCCTCTTCCGGTTTCAATGGACGCATGGCCAGGCCGAGTTCATTTTCTTCGGACTGGGAACCATTATCCCTCTTTTGATCCAATTTTGCTACATTTCTCTCCCCTAAACGCAAATCCTTTTCCAGGACCTGGCCATCACGCCAGAGCGTAATGTGAATATCCTTGCCCGGTGACAGCGCCCCAATACGGCGGGTCAAATCGGAAGCGGACTTTACCGGTTTGCCGTTGATCGAAACAACGATATCTCCCTCTTTTATGCCAGCTTCAGCGGCGGGATCCCCGGAGACAACAGAGGCGATCAAGGCGCCCTTTGATTTATCAAAACCCAGGGCTTTGGCTGTGTCTTCATCCAAATCCTGAATGGTTACTCCCAGCCAGCCTCTCTTAACTTTCTTATATTTTTTCAACTGCCCGATAATATTTTCGGCCAAATTACTGGGAATTGCAAAACCGATTCCCTGCCCGGAAGCAACAATAGCTGTATTGATCCCGATTACCTTTCCATCCATATTCAAAAGAGGCCCGCCACTGTTACCCGGGTTAATGGAGGCATCCGTCTGCAGAAAATTATCATAGGGCCCGGCGCCGATCACCCGGCCCTTGGCGCTGATAATTCCGGCGGTCACAGTATGATCCAGACCAAAAGGATTACCTATGGCCATAACCCATTGTCCTACTTCCATCTCATTTGAATCGCCGAATTCAAGCACGGGCAAATCCATATCGGCATTTATGCTGATCAAAGCCAGATCTGTTTCTGAATCAGTACCTATGACCTCAGCCGGAAAACTTTTTTCTTCCTCACCGGCCCGGAACTTAACCTTGATTTCATCCGCGCCCTTAACCACATGATTATTGGTCACAATTAAACCATCGTCGGAAATTATAAATCCCGACCCCAGGGACCGTTGTTTACGGGATTGGTCAAAATTATCCCCGAAAAATTCTTTGAACTGATCAAAAAAATCTCCAAACGGGTGGCC
>JBNJHA010000023.1:2657-35983 GCA_051748085.1 Thermodesulfobacteriota bacterium | reverse complement strand
GGGATCGAAATCGCTATCGGGATCGGAATCGACCCCATAAGCCGAAGATTCCTCCCGCACCGAACGACATATTATTTCGATTTCGATAGCGATCCCGATAGCGATAGCGATTTGGATAATCCCAACGGTTAGTCAACTCAACAGTTTTTAATAAAAACATTTAGTCTCAGGTGGTTAAGTCCCGCTCGTAGGTTTTTAACAACAAACTTTTGCACAAATTTGTGCGAGGAACCTTTAAAATAAAAGGAAGTCGTGATGAAGGTGCTCTTTGTTATTACCACGAACGACTGCGAGACAGTTTACAATGCCATGCGGCTTGCAAATGTGGGCGTTAAAAAAGGCGACGAGGTCAGCGTCTTCATGCTGGGCAAGGGGGTGATGTTCGAATCTTGCGAAAAGAGCGAATTTAACGCCATGGAGCAGATCAATCAGTTCGAGGGTGATTTCTACGTCTGAGGGGTATGCATGAAGTCCCACGGTCTTGTGGGGTCGGCGAGCTGCCCGGTGGCGTGGATGGATGACCTCTACGGCCTCATGATGGAGGCGGACAAGGTGCTTACATTTTAATGATTATGACCCGGATGCAGAGGCGGTTAATCCGATGCCCGGGCCCCGCTGCCCCGGCATGCATGCGGGGCCCGGTAGCTGACAAGGTCGGTTCGCACCCAGGAATAGTCAAGTATGCCGGGCTTGGAAAAGGCCGCAAAGGAGAAGAGAGGGAGAAACCATCCCGAAACAAAGCCGGACTTGCAGTATTTGCCGGCATACAATCTATAAGAAAACCGCTTTGAGGGAAGGTATGCTGGCTGACGCGGTTGTTGTGCTCCATTTTGCGTTTATTGTGTTCGTGGTCCTGGGCGGCCTTGTGGCACTCAAATGGCCCAAGGCGGCCTTTTTGCATCTCCCGGCGGCGGCGTGGGGTGCTTTGGTGGAGTTTTTCGGGTGGTACTGCCCGCTTACGCCCCTGGAAATCAGATTGCGCTACGAAGCCTATGAGAGCGGTTATTCCGGGGGGTTTATCGAGCACTATCTTCTGCCTTTGATATATCCAGAGGGTCTGACCCGGGAAATTCAGTTAATCCTCGGCGGCCTGGTGGTGCTCGTTAATGTTGCGGTTTATTTGTTTGTGCTGTTGCGCTTTCGCGGGAAATGCAAGATCAGTTAATTTTGCCGCTCAGGTAGAGTATCCTGTAGGTGGCGGTTACCCCGCCTTTCGGGCCCGGGAAGTTTTCAGCGTAGAAGGCGCGGAATTTTTTCAGCCCTTGTTTGTTCGCCCGCTTGGGACCGCCAGTCCAGGACGCTCCGGTTTCCTTGTGGCTTTTCAAAAAGGCAAGCGGGTCCGGATACAGGACCACTTTTTCGCTGATTTCATGCTCCACGTCCGGACATACATTTTTCACCGCACCCAGGCACGGCTCTATTTCCGGCAGGTCATGTACTTTGCCGAATCCGCTGTTTTCCGCGGCCAGGGCCATTTCCGGAAAAGTCCCGGCCACAAAAAAAGCCAGGGAAAAGCTTCCGCCGCTTTTGACCAAGCGAAGACACTCCGGGATCGATCTTTCCGGGGCGCTGAACCACTGCATGGTCGAGGAGCTCAGCAAGGCACTGAATGTCGGGGAGGAAAAGGGGAGCTGTTCTCCGTCGGCCCTGATTTTCAAGTTCCCTTTTCCGGGCACGAGCCGCAGCATCTTTTCCGATATATCCAGAGCCAGATAATTTTTATATTTTTTACGCCGCTGAAATTCCTCAAAGACAAAGCCTCCACCCGCGCCGACTTCCAGAATAAGGCCGTTTCCTTCACTTTTTAAACGCTCCACGCACCTGGCGGCGATGTTTTTTTGCAGTCCGGCCCGGTCCCGGTAGGTCCGGGCGCTTCTGTCGAAATTTTTGCTTATCCTATCCCGCACCCATCCACCTCATAATTTCGGTTTCCGGGAAAAAATGGTCCGACCGGGAGACATGAAAGCGGTTTAGCCAGGCCTCGGGCCAATGTTTTCTTTCCTTTTTAAAGTTGACAATGCGGTCGCGGCTTGCCCGGATCAGGGTCATCCCGGGAGGCGGTTTTTGCGGGAGTCCAGTTTTGGATTCGCGCAAAAACTCAAGTCCCTTTGCGAGACTCTCAAAGTCCATATCTTTTACGGATGAATTTTTTATCCCGCATTTGGCCCAGAAACCGTTTATTACCTGTTTGGGCCTTTCGCGCATACCTTTTTGCATGTCCTTTAGCGCCCAGGTGGGGACCGAGTTCGGGAGATGAAGAAACGGGGCCAGGAGGACTATTTTCCTGTCCGGCCACAGCTCGGGGTGTTTGAGGACGATATGCGCGCCGGTGGACCAGGCGATTATCCGGGAAAAATTTTCCCTTAGTTTGAGGACTATATCGTCTTCCACGTGGGGCAGAAAGGGGGCGATAAAAGCGCATCCCGCATCCAAGCCCGGAAACAATGCGCGCGGCCCGGCCCAGCCGGAAATAAACAGCGTGTTTTCAAGCACTTTACCCGCGCCCCTTGCCCAGTTGCAAAAAGGCGTTTTTCAGCATGTCCAAATCGGAATCAGTCATATCCGCACGCAGGGACAGGCGCAGCCGGGCCGTGTTTTCCGGAACTGTCGGGGGGCGGATGGCCGGGACGAAGAGCCCTTTTTCCCGAAGGACCCCGGCTGCATCCAGGGCTTCCCGGTTTGCTCCGATTATAACCGGAATGATCTGGGAATCCCCGGGACCGGAGGCAAATCCTTGTTTCCTCAGGAATTCGGCTATTTCCCGGCTTGTTTGCAAAAGCTTTTTCCCCTCCTCCGGGTAGGTAAAAACATGTTCCACTGCGGCCAAACTGGCCCCGATAACCGCCGGAGGCAGGGCGGTGGAATAGATAAACGCCCGACCCGCGGTGGTTATAAGTCGAATGAGGTCCTTTTTCCCGGCGATATAGCCGCCGTGCGAGCCCAGGGCCTTGCTGAAGGTACCCATGTGCACATCCACTTCGGAGGCGAGGTCCATTTCCGCGGCCAGACCACGGCCCCGGCCGAAGATGCCGGTGGCGTGGGCCTCGTCCACGACCAGGAGAGCGTCGTGCTCCCGGCAGAGGCGGACGATATCCTCAAGCGGGGCCAGATCCCCGTCCATGCTGAAAACCGTGTCGGTTATTATGATCTTTTCGGCATGATCCTTGTATCTGCTAAGCTGATAAGACAGGTGTTCCATGTCCAGATGGCGGTAGCGGACATGCCTGCACCTGGACAGAATGCAGCCGTCCACAATGCTGGCATGATTCAGCCTGTCCGAGAATACGGCAGTCTTTCGGCCGGCCAGGGCGGTCAAAATACACTGGTTGGCCGCGTACCCGGAGCCAAGCACAAGGGCCGCCTCCTGGTCCTTTAGCCGGGCGGTTCTTTTTTCCAGTTCGGTATAGATGCGGTATTGTCCGCTTACGAGCCTGGAGGCGCCACTGGAAGTGCCGTATTCCCGGATGGCCTCGATAGCCGCCCGGGATAGCTCCGGATTCGCGGCCAACCCCAGGTAGTTGTTCGAAGCCAGGTTCAGGCACTTGTCCGGGCCGCAAGAGAGCCACAAATCCGCCCCGTGATCCACATCGGACGGAATGCAACGCAGGCTGTTTTCTGCCCGGATGCGGTTTAGGATTTTACGGATACGTTCGTGCATGTGCGGTAATTTGCAGTTGTAGAGGTCAAACCCTAGTCCCGGACTTGCCCTTTTTCAAGCCGAAAGTTATACATTGGAGCCATTATGCATATTCAAAAAACTGATTTTCCCGGATTGCTGATAATAACCCCGCGGGTATTCCAGGACGAGCGGGGCTTTTTTACCGAATTCTACAACCGCCGCGATTTTGAACAGGCAGGAATAAATCCGGAATTCGTGCAGGATAACCATGCCTTGTCCAGGCGTAAAGGGGTTTTGCGCGGTCTGCATCTGCAGATTCCTCCGGCCGCCCAGGCCAAGCTGGTTCGGGTGACCCGGGGGGCGGTATTTGATGTTGTTGTGGATTTGAGAAAAGGTTCGCCGACCAAAGGCAAATGGTTTGGGGTAACCCTGTCCGCGGAAAATTTTCGACAGATGCTTATTCCCTCCGGTTTTGCGCACGGCTATCAGGTCCTGGAACCGGATACGGAATTTATGTACAAGGTCAGTGATTTTTATAGTCCGGAACATGAATTGGGAATTTATTATGCCGATCCCCTGCTTGAGATTGATTGGCCTTTGCCGGCTCCGATCCTTTCGGACAAGGATAAAAACCTGCCGGGATATGCGGATTTTGTCTCGCCGTTTAGCATTAACTGAAAATTATGGCTATTTGTCCAGAAGATGCATGCAAAAAATCCGTAACCAGCCAGCATATATTTTTTGAGGAGGACGGCTCATATCTTCGTGTGCGGGCAGTAGCTCTGTCTAGAGACTCTTCACTCACTTCATTTACCCTTCTTCCGGCCAGCGAGTCCGGGGGGAGGCAGGCATTACCCGTTGGGGGCATCAAAAAACCGCAGACCGAAAGCAGGAAGAGCAAAGAATTTGCTGAACAGATACCGATTATGGGAGGAATGAATGGAAAATTTTGAGGGGATGTACGCCGTAGTTCTGGCCGGAGGTTCGGGTACCCGTTTATGGCCGATGTCCCGGACTCTTTTTCCCAAACAGCTTCTTAGCCTCAACGGGGAGATGACCCTGTTGCAGCAAAGTGTGCGGCGGGTTTTGGACATTCTGGACGCGAAAAATATTTTTGTCGTGACTAACGAGGAACATGTCTTTGAGGTTCGCAAACAATTGCGCGAATTGGACGAAAATCTGGATGCCCAGGTATTGAGCGAACCCATGGGTCGCAATACTTTGCCCGCGATTCTGCTGGCTTTTAAGAAAATCGTCCAGGATCCGGAAGCGTCAAGCGTCGCGGTTTTTCCTTCCGATCATCAGATACGGGAAAAGGAAGCCTGGAAGCGGGACATGCAGCTGGCCGCACAGATGACCCGGGAAAAGTGGTTTGTTACCTTTGGCATAAAGCCGCACAAAGCGGAAACCGGATATGGATATATCGCCCTGGGACAGGAAATTTCTTCCGGGGTTCATGCAGTAAAGGCCTTTGTGGAAAAACCGAATCATTCAAAAGCAGAAGAATATTTGCGCGACGGCGGCTATTATTGGAACAGCGGAATGTTTATTTTTCCGATGCGTGAATTCCTGGCGGCTGTTCAGGAACTGCAGCCTGAACTTTACGCATGGTGGCAGGGAAAAGATGGAATGGATATTGTTCAGGATTATGTCCGGCTTCCTGATATCTCCGTTGACTACGGGATTATGGAGAAGGTCGACAGAGTTGCGGTCCTTCCGGCCAGTTTTGACTGGGATGATTTGGGCAATTGGGAGGCTTTGTATCGGCTGGGCGAAAAGGATGATTCCGGATGCGTAACCCGCGGGGATGTTTTGGCCCTGGACTGCAAGGACAGCCTGCTTTTCTCCTCCGGAGGCAAGCTGGCGGCGGCCGGGCTGGAAAATGCCGTGGTCGTCCAGACCCGGGATGCCACTCTGGTCTGCACCCGGGACAAGGTTCAGATGGTCAAGGATGTTGTTCAGGCCCTGAAGCAGGAAGACAGCCACCTGGTAGAGGCCCATGTCACGGTTTATCGCCCCTGGGGAAGTTATACAGTTCTGGAAGAGGGGCCTTACTACAAGATCAAACGTCTTTCGGTCAAACCGGGCTCAACCCTAAGCCTGCAGATGCATCATCATAGAAGCGAGCATTGGGTGGTTATCCAGGGAACAGCCGAAGTTCTGGTCGGTCATGAAGAAAGACTTCTCTCCGAGAATCAGTCCGTGGATATTCCCAAGGCCACTCGCCATAGGCTGGCCAATCCGGGCAAACTACCCGTGGAGATAATCGAAATCCAGAACGGACCTTACCTGGAAGAAGACGATATTGTCCGTTTTGACGATGTATATGGCCGTGTGTGACCCGGAGGTTTTTGCCCGACACCCGGATTTTCAAGTGCCGGGCAAAAAAAGGGGAGGAGAACGTTATGCGATTTGTTCTATAAGCTCCCGGGCGGCGTTATGTTCCGGGTCGGCCTCGAGGATAAGTTCCACCTGCGCCCTGGTTTCTTCCATGCGGCTCAACTGAAAGAAACATCCGGCCAGGGAATAGCGGACGTCTTTATTGTCCGGGTCCAATTGCAGGTAATTTTCCAGATAGGGGATGATTTCCTCCACCTTTTCGGTCATGTGTCCGCTTTGGACAAGGCCGAAAAGGGCAATCATATTTTCCGGATTGATATCCAGGGCTTGCTTGAAATAGCTGTAGGCCTCGGCGTTGGAGCCATTATCCATTTCAATCAGGCCCAAACCGGCGTAAGATTTGTCGTTGGCCTCAATCTTTGCCGCCTTTTCATATAATTGCCGGGCATTTTGCAGGTTGCCCTGCTGCACTTCAATCGTGGCCAGTCCCAGATAGGGGTCCGGATGAGTGCCGTTGCTGCCGGCAGCCTTGCTGTAATAGTCCCGGGCCTTTTCCAGTTCGCCCATGAAAAGATAGCATTCCCCCAGTTCATTGTTGATTTCATAATCCAGTTGACTACTCATGTCTCTCCTCCTGCGTTAGATTCCATCAGCAACGGCGAATTCAATTTTTGCCGTTTGTTTTTAACTAAGCAAATGACGTGCCAAAACTGGGGCGACTTGCGAAGAATTTAATTTTTTGAATATCGGTCTGTCGCTGGAACCTCCAATTTTTGGCCTCCTCGCCGAAAGGCATGGAATTTTTAGTTTTACCCTCCTGATCCTTTTGTTGCTAAAGCTTAAACTGGTGTAACTATTCAGCACACGAAAAAAAGTTTAGGGAACTAATACGTCCTCTTTATAATTTTTTGCATGTAAATGAGTATGTTAAATGAAAAAAAGATTTTTTGGAACAATAGTTGCTGTGGGTAGAGTGTCTATTTTGACTAAAAGAGAGGTGCAGATCATGAAGACATTATTTTCGGAGCATTTACAGATCATGGGCAAGGTTATGGATTTGAGGCTGCAGCGTCAAAATATTGTCGCCTCGAATCTGGCAAACATAAATACCCACGGATATAAGGCGAAAAGAATAGAATTCGAGGAAGAATTGCAGAATTCTTTGCAGCTTGACAGAAGCAAACAAATGTCCCGGACCAATGCCAAACATATGCCGTCGAGTTTCGATGTCAATGGCTTCAAAGGTGAATTGCGCAAGGATTTTGACCCCCGTGTCGTACAGGGTGAGGATCGCGTGGATATGGACAAGGAAATGTCGATAATGGCCAAGAACAGTTTGGCTTATAAGACCCTGACTCAGTTGATGCAAAAAAGTTTCAGCGGAATGGAAGAAATTATCAGGGAGGGAAGCAAATAATGGATTTCATGACAGCTTTTGATATCGGAGCCTCGGCATTGAGGGCGGAAAGAAAACAGCTCAACGTGATTTCAATGAACATGGCAAATGTCAATACTACCCGGACCTCGGAGGGCGGACCTTATCAGCGTAAAAGCGTTGTGTTCGAATCCACTCCGATCAACTCTCCGTTTGATGAAGCCATGCGTTCGGCTTTGGACAGGGAAGTTGAGGGAGTCAAGGCCAGGTCAGTGGTCAATGACGACAGGCCGTTCAAACAGGTTTATGATCCGGGTCATCCGGACGCTAACGAGGAAGGATACGTCCTTAAGCCGGATATAAACGTGGTTGAGGAAATGGCCAATATGATGACCGCGATGCGCACGTATGAGGCCAATGTAACTGCGGTTTCGACGGCCAAGGAAATGTACAACAAGGCTCTGGAACTGGGACGCTAGAAATTATTTTAAGCGTTAAAATCTTGCGAGGTTAATGTTATGTCAGCTATAAATCCGGCAGCCATGAAGGCTTACACCAATGCCATGAAGTTCGGCCAGGACGGTACCGACATAAAAATGGCCGGGGAACAGAATCAACAGGTGGAAAATACCTTTTCCGAGACCATAAAGGATTCCCTGTCCCAGGTGAACGAGATGAAACTGGAAGGCGGAGAAATGATCAAGGCCTTTGCTTCCGGAGAGAATCAGAATGTGCATGAACTGATGATAACTCTGCAAAAATCCGGATTGGCCATGAAAATGACTTCCGCAGTCCGAAACAAGGCCATGGAGGCCTATAAAGAATTAATGCAGATCAGAATGTAATGCTTTTGGTCCTTGCCTTGAATAAACTTACTAACCGGATGGAGATTTAAAAATGCCGTCGTTTTTTGCCAATACCTGGGAGAGGATGATTGCCTTATGGGGAAAGAGCTCCATGGCTCAGAAGATACTCATGGCCGGTCTTTTGGTGTCGGTGGTGATCGCTTTTGGCGTTCTTCTGCTGTACATAAACAGCACCGACTATAAGGTTCTTTATTCCGAATTGTATCCGCAGGACGCGGCCAGAATCAAAGAGGTCCTGGACAAGCAAAAAGTGAATTATAAGTTAAAAAATGACGGCAAGACTATTCTGGTTCCAGCGGGAGATGTCTACAAACTGCGTTTAAGCATAGCCGGGAAGAATATAATGCATGGTCAGGGCGTGGGTTTTGAACTGTTTGATGAAACCAATATCGGGCAGACGGAATTTGTCCAGCATGTAAATTATCAGCGGGCGTTGCAGGGAGAACTGGCCCGGACAATTTCCGAGTTTCCGGCCGTAAAGTCGGCCCGGGTACATCTGGTGGTTCCGGAAAAGACTCTTTTTATCGAAGAGCAGCAGCCGCCGACCGCGTCCATCGTCCTGAATCTGCGGCAAGGGGAGAGTCTGGACAAAGAACAGGTTCAGAGCGTCGTCAATCTGGTGACCGCCGGGGTGGAAGGTTTGGACAAGGAACAAGTGACCATTTCCGACACCCGGGGGCAGGTCTTGTACGAACCACGGGAGGACGACTTCGCCGGGATGTCCAGTTCGCAGCACGAATATCAGTTGAACGTGGAAAGGAATCTGGAACGCCGGATTGAGGAACTCGTGCGACCCGTTGTCGGCGGCAATGGAGTAATAGCCAAGGTCAGCGCCGATCTGGATTTCAGCAAAAAGCAAGTGCATAAAGTCTTATATGATCCGGACAGCTCCGTGGTTCGCAGTGAACAAAAATCAGATGAAACCAGCCGGGGTACGGCCAATGCCGAAGGCGGAGTACCCGATCCGGAATATCAGGGGGATGCCGCGAGCGGAACCGCTACAACCCAGGAAACATCCCGGACTTCGTCCACAACGAATTTTGAAATCAACAAGGAAGAACAGAATATTGTCTCCCCGATCGGGCAGGTGGACAGATTGAGTGTTGCGGTTCTTGTCGATGGCAATTATGTTCAGCAAGAAGACGGGGCCTTTGACTATCAGCCTTTGCCCGAGGCGACCATAGCCAAGATAAGGGAGTTGTCCCAGAAGGCGGTGGGTTTTGACGACGTCCGCGGAGACAGTATAGAGGTGTCCAATATCGCATTCGGCCCGCCGCAGAAGGCGCCGGAGCCGACACTTATGGACAGCGTTTCCAGGTACTTTGATCTGGTGGGCAAACCGCTTTTGAATACCCTGCTGGTGCTGCTTTTCCTGCTCCTGGTTGTCAGGCCGATAGTTTTAGCCATATTGCGTCCCAAGGTCTCCGAGGGAGAAGGCGAAGGAGCGCGCGGCGGCTTGCCTGAAGGTCGGGAGCGCATGGCTCTGGCCGAGGGCATGACCGAGGAGGAAATGGCCGGAATGGATGCCAGCAAGAGAGTGCAGGGCGTACGCGAAATGGCTTCGCAACTGGTGGATGAAAACTTTGATCAGGCCTACACGGTAGTCAAGAAATGGCTGCGTGAGGAGGGGAAATAAGTGGCCGATATAGAGTACAGGAAATTGAGCGGAACGCAAAAGACGGCAATCCTGATGCTGTCCCTGGGGGATTCCTTTACCAGCCAGCTTTTCAAGCGGTTGAACAAAGATGAGGTGACCAAGGTGTCCAGGGCGATGATGGAAATGGAAAGCGTGCCCAAAGAGGTTGCCGAGGAAGTACTCAAGGAATTTAATGATACATTGGCCCTGGGTAAGGAGATGGTCCTGGGCGGCCCGGAACAGGTCAAAAAAATGGTTACCCAGAATCTGGATTCGGACACCGCCAAGTATGTTATGGACACTCTGGAGTTGGACAGCGGCCCGGCTCCGTTCAGGGAACTTTCCAATGTCAGCCCCAAGCTCCTGGCTCAGATTCTGAGAAACGAGCATCCGCAGACTCTGGCGGTTATTGTCGGCCATCTTCCCCCGGAGAGCGGAGCCGACCTTATTCAAAACCTGGCTCCGGGAGTGCGTCCGGAAGTGCTTACCCGCCTGGCCAAATTGGAAGCCGTGCCCGAGGATATGCTTATGGAAGTGGACAAGGTCATGCAGAGTCAGATTCTGGCCATGGGCGGCAAGGAAGGCAAGAAGGTTGGAGGCGTATCTTCGGTAGCCGAGATTCTGAACGCGGTGGACCGCAGTGTGGAAGAGGAAGTCCTTTCCGATATTGAAGAAGAGTCCTCGCAATTGGCGGAAGAAATCAGACAGCTCATGTTTGTTTTCGATGATATTATCGACCTGGATGATCGCGCGATACGCGAAGTCTTAAAGGAAATAAGCAATGACGATCTGACCATGGCCCTGAAGGCGGCCTCGGAAGATTTGCAGGAAAAATTCTTCAGCAATCTTTCCGAACGGGCGGCGAATATGATCCGCGAGGACCTGGAGATAATGGGTCCGGTCAAGCTTTCCGAAGTTGAGGCGTCCCAGCAGAATATCGTCAAGGTCGTCCGCAGGCTGGAGGCGGAAGGCCGGATAATTATCGCCGGCAAGGGAGGCGGAGATGTCCTTGTCTAATCCACGCTTCAGATCCGGCGGCCGGGTGATTATCGGCCTGCACAGCAAGGAGTTGGACGTTGTTCAAAACAGTGAATCCAAGAATTTTTGGGATGAGGGCACGCAAAAGGAATTTATGGAGCGTGTAAAAAAAAGAGCGCAGGGAGCCGCCCGGGAGATCATTGCCAACGCCATGCGCGAAGCCGAGGAAATCAAGTCGGCGGCTTATACCGACGGCCTGCAGCAGGGCAGAAAGGATGCCCGCTCGGAAGAGGAGCAAAGGGCGAAAAATTTTTCCAAAAAAGTAAGTAAAGCCATGGACAGTATCGCGACCGGCCGGGAAAAGATTTGGTCTGAATACCGGGAGGATTTGGTCCTGCTGGCCAAGACGGCGGTGGACAAGATTCTTGGCTGGCAGATGGATGAAGATCGGGAAAAAGTTTTGTCCACACTTTTTGAAAAATCGATCGAACTCCTTGATTCCGGACAAGAAATTACCGTTCGCGTGCGGCCGGCGGATAAGGAAATCATGCAAAACGTCGTGGATGAATCCGTAAAAGACAATCCGAAATTCGGGCATGTCCAGGTGGTCGAGGACAAGACGCTTGAACAGGGGGGAGTCATCCTGGAAAGTAAATCCGGTATCGTGGACAACAGTATACAGACGCGGCTGAAAAGCATTCGTCAAATACTTGACCAGGTGGATCTGGAAACTGGCGAGTAGGAATTTGAGGCAAAAAAGAGTGCCGAACTGGTTTATGCGGCGGTCAATAGTTACTAAAAAAAAGTGATTTTTCACGAGCTACCCTGATTTTATTTATGAACATGAAAATTAAGAAGTTATGTATCTTTATATGCAGATGACAGCGGACAGAGGGCGGAAGACAGGATGAGCCTGGAACCAGTTGAAGGGATAAAATTGCTCTCTGATTTGGAGCCAGCCAGAACATTCGGCAAGGTATGCAAAGTGGTGGGACTGGTTGTCGAGGGACAGGGTCTGAGGGCGCCTCTGGGAGCCATGTGCCGTTTGATACCTGAAGACGGCAATGAAGCAAATGCTATCAATGCCGAGGTTGTCGGTTTCCGTGAAGGCCGGGTGCTTTTCATGCCCTATGGTGACATGCGCGGAATAAGGCCGGGTTCATTGATTCAAAACGCGGCCATGCCTCCTTTATTTCCGGTCGGCGAAAGATATCTGGGGCAGACCCTGGACGCCTTTGGCCTGCCTTTGAACAGAGATTTAGAAATTTCCCCCCGAAAATATTATCCAATTTATGCCGAACCGTTGAACCCGCTTAAGCGGCCGCGAATAGAAGAACCGCTGGATGTCGGCGTGCGGGCCATTAATGGCCTTTTGACCCTGGGCAAGGGACAGAGAATCGGAATCATGGCCGGTTCGGGGGTGGGCAAGAGTACCATGATGGGCATGATCGCCCGTTATACCAAGGCGGATGTAAACGTTATCGCGCTGGTCGGAGAGCGCGGCCGCGAAGTATTGGAATTCATGGAAAAGGACCTGGGGCCGGAGGGCATGGCCAGGTCCGTTTTGGTGGTGGCCACATCGGATCAGAGTCCGCTTATCCGCATGCGGGCCGCTTATTCGGCAACCGCAGTCGCCGAATATTTTCGGGATCAGGGCAAGGACGTGGTCATGATGATGGATTCGGTGACCAGATTTGCCATGGCCGCCCGTGAAGTCGGCCTGGCCGCGGGAGAGCCGCCCACGACCAAAGGATACACTCCGTCGGTTTTCGCCCAATTGCCGCGCCTTTTGGAGCGCACGGGCAAAAATGAAAAGGGCAGCATTACCGGCATATACACTGTCCTGGTTGACGGGGATGATTTCAACGAGCCTATTGCCGATGCCGTTCGCTCCATACTTGACGGGCATATTGTCCTGACCCGGGAACTTGCGGATCAGGGGCATTATCCGTCCATTGATATTCTTAAAAGTATAAGCCGGCTGCGCGCGGATATCGTGTCCAACGAAGTCCAGGAAAACGGTCGTAAATTGATCAGTAATCTGGCCACATTCAAACGCGTGGAAGACATGGTCAATATCGGAGCCTATGTGCGGGGAAACAGTGCGGAAATCGACGCCGCCCTGGATTTGATCGGCCCGATACGCAAGTATTTGCAGCAGCCGGTAAATGAAAAGCAGAGCCTTGAAGACAGTTGGGTAAAACTAAGGGAAGTAGTCGCAAATGCCCGCTGAAAGAGGCCGGGTATATTTTATCGGTGCCGGGCCGGGGGATCCCGAACTTATTACCGTGAAAGGCCGGCGTCTGTTACGTTCTGCGGAACTGGTTGTTTTTGCCGGCTCCCTGGTTCCCAGACAGCTTCTGGCCGAGTGTTTACAATACGCTGATATCAGGGACAGCGCGAATATGACCCTGGAGCAGACGCATGCCTGCCTCTTGAAAGGGCACAGGGATAATAAAAGAATTGTCCGGTTGCATACCGGAGATCCCAGTCTTTACGGCACAATCCTGGAACAGATACGTCTGCTTGCGGAGGATGGCGTATCCTTTCGGATTGTCCCCGGAGTCAGTTGCGCTTTTGCGGCGGCGGCAGATGCCGCTGTTTCCTTTACCACCCCCGAAGACAGGCAGACGTTGATAATAACCCGTGCCTCGGGTAGAACAGCCGTTCCCGAAACCCAGGATATTGAACGCCTGGCCGAAAGCCGGGCGGCAATGGCCATATATCTTTCCGGGACCATGGCCCACAAGGTGCAGAAAAAACTTTTGCGCGGTGGACTTGAGCCGGAAACAAGAGTGATCATCGGGCATAAAGTCGGCTGGCCCGGCGGCAGGGTAAAGAATTCCACCCTGGCGGAGATGGCGGCAACAGCCAGTGAAATGGAGATATCCGGTCAGGCCGTGTTTCTTGTTCTGCCCTCGAAGAAGGAAAACAGGCGCTCCAGGCTTTATGCTCCGGAATTCAGCCATAAATTCAGAAAGTGAAAACCAGGGTGGCTTTGTTGTTGCGTCCTTGCGGTTAACTGAATGATTACGATTGAAAGATTGTTTTTGTGTTTAGTCCCGCGCTTTATTTTCACCTTTCGGAGAGCATAAGAAAAACCGGGATTTCTGCAGCAATTTTCGTAAAAAAATACGGTGAACTCTTTTCTGTGTGCTGGAAAGTTGTAAACGGATGGAGACTACTGCACATGTCCGGCGACACGCAGCACTTCGGTCACGGTTGTCCGTCCGTCCCGGACTTTGTCCAGGCCGTCCTGAAAAAGCGTCTTTATCCCTTTTTCACGGGCCAGAGTACGTAAGTCGCCGAGCTCGGCATTGTTACGCACCGCTTCTTTCATGTCCGCATCAAACGGCACTATCTCGAAAAGGGCCGAGCGTCCGAGATAACCCGTCCTGCGGCATTCCGGGCATCCTTCTCCCTCCCAGATATGATCGACTTCCGCGAATTCTTCCTGGATTCCCCAGATTTTTTTATCCTCTTCAGTAATTTTTCTTTTGATCCTGCAATGCGGACAAATGGTCCGGACCAGTCTTTGAGCCATCGCGCCGATTATCGCCGAGTTGATAAGGTAGTTTTCTAGGCCCATTTCCCGCAGGCGGGAGAAGACCGAGGGGGCGTCGTTGGTATGCAGGGTGGATAAAACCAGATGACCGGTCAGCGCGGATTGCACGGCCTGCTCCGCCGTTTCCAGGTCGCGCATCTCACCGATCATTATTATGTCCGGGTCCTGGCGCAGGATATGCCGAAGCATGGTGGGAAAAGTGACCCCGATCCTGCTTTGTATTCCGATCTGGTTGAATTCGTCGACAACCATTTCAATGGGATCTTCAAGAGTGACTATATTCAGATGTGGATCGGCCAGGGATTTCATGGTTGAATACAAAGTTGTGGACTTACCGCTTCCGGTTGGTCCGGTGACCAGTATCAATCCGTAAGTCTGATTTAAAAAATTTTGATACATTTTTTGTTGCGCTTCAGTCATCCCCAGATATTCGAGAGGCTTGAGCGTGCTCTCGCTGGATAAAAGGCGCATGACCATTTTTTCGCCAAAAGCTATGGGGATGGTCGATACGCGGACATCCGTGGGGATGTCTTCCAGAACCAGCTGTACACGGCCGTCCTGGGGCCGTCTTTTTTCGGCGATGTCCATTCGGGACATACCCTTGATCCGGCTGAGCATGGCCTGATGAACTATCGCCGGTATGCGGTACATGGTGTGCAGCATGCCGTCTATGCGGTATTTGACCAACGCGAATTTGCGCTTGGGCTCCAGATGGATGTCACTGGCCCGCTCACGTAGCGCCGAGCGCATGAGATAATCGACGGCCTTTATGATATGTTTCTGGGACGCGGCATCGCTTTTGTCCGCAACCCGCACCCGGCTTTCCATGTCTCCTATATCGGAAGAGGCCGCGAACTCCTTTTCCGCGGCCCGGATGGAGAGTTTGAATTGGTAAAAATCGTCAATCAGGCGCAATATATCCTTTCTGGTTCCCAGGAATATTTTGCATGGAAGATTTGTAACCCTTTGCATGTCCTCCCAGAGTTCGGGCCGGAAGGGATTGAATATCAGGATTTGCAGTTCGCCGTTGACTATCTTGATCGGGACCAGGACATTTTTGCGGGCAAAGCTCTCGGAGATGGTTTGCGTGGTAATCTCGATATCGGTTTCTACCGGATCGACTTTTTTGAATTGCAGGCCGAAATGCTCGGCTATGATCCCAAGTATTGTTTCTTCATCCAAAACCACGCGCCGATTGTTTCTGTCTATTGTCAGTCCCAGATTTTCTAAGAAATCTATTCCCCCGGGGCTGTTTGCCGGAAGTTGGGCCTTTTTGGCCCGGGAAATGATCAGTTTTTTTTCGGAAATCCGGATGAATCCGCTTTTTTCCAGAATGGGAAGCAGGGTGCGCAGATCATATTCCAGGCGGATGTCCTTGATATCTTTGGGGTCAGCCATTTTTTATCCGGGTTATCAGGTTGGAAGTAGAGTACCCCGGAAGGAGATCGAGGCTAAGTACTTGGCCTCCGGCTGCCTCCACGGTCTCTTTGCCTATAATTTTATTTACCGGCCAGTCTCCGCCCTTGACCAGCACATCCGGGATCAGGGTGTTTATAAGCGCAAGCGGGGTGTCTTCCACAAAAATAATTACATGCGCGACACAATGCAGCGCGGCCAGGACCAGGGCCCGATCCTGTTCGGTATTAACCGGGCGGCTGTCTCCTTTTATGCGTTTTATCGAATCGTCGCTGTTTAAGCCGACAATGAGCATCGCTCCAAGTGAGGCGGCCCGTTCAAGATAGTCGACATGGCCGCGGTGCAGGATGTCAAAACAGCCGTTGGTAAAGACGGTCTTCGGGCGCAGTCTTTTTTCCGGATACTTTCGGGCGAATTCTTTCGCAGTGATCAATTTACAGCTGCTGTCCATTTTTCTCTTAAGCATGGCGGGATGCATTGTTTTGGACCGTGCGCGAGGCCGGTATGAGTTTTAAAAATCGGGGCATGAAAAGCTGATATAACCAGGCGCCGATTAGACCCGGCCAAATTCCGAATATCCATCCGGCCGCGATGTCCGAAGGAAAATGTTTGCCCAGATAAATGCGGGAATATCCAATTAAAAACGGGACAATCCATATCCACTTCCGGGTCCCGGGAATGAAAATAAATATCAGGCAGGCTGCGGCCGCGGCATTGGAGGCGTGTGACGAGGGATA
The DNA here is from genome assembly GCA_051748085.1 of Thermodesulfobacteriota bacterium. Taxonomy (GTDB): domain Bacteria; phylum Desulfobacterota; class Desulfovibrionia; order Desulfovibrionales; family Desulfonatronovibrionaceae; genus CAYNNQ01. Next base: position 19,451 of record JBNJHA010000023.1, on the reverse strand, counting down.
GGAAGCGCCATCCTCTTTTTGACGCTTGAATTCAGCCGGTCTTTGTTGCCAATTTTCGTTTTTGTGCATCCAGGTCCCGGGTATTGAATCCAGCGGCCGCATTCGGCCCACGGCATGTTTGAATAAATCAGTGCTGAAATAGTTAAATCCCAGGACCGCGACCAGAACCAGGATAAGGAATATCCGCGTGCGGCCTTTTTTGTACAGGGGGTAAATGAAGAAAAAAAAGAGCAGGACAACCCACAGGGCGTGGCTGGAAATAACCGGCATGATCCAGTCCAATGCCGGATTGCGCCAGACCATGTTTATCTGCTCAAAGAGCTGCAGGTCCCATGCTGGAGTTTTAAAATACATATCCGCTAGCTTAACCTGGGTTTTTGGTTTGCTTGTTTGTCCGCATCCCGGGCATTAACTCTGTTGAATTTTTTCGTGTGCTGAATAGTCGCATCCGTCAAATGGTTTTGTATTTTGGCTTTGGCCAAAAGCCGTTATATTCATAGCAGGGAAAGGAGGTGATTGTCACTTCGCTTCGGCCCTGTTCTCCGGTGCGCACCGGAAATGGCCCTTTGCAGTTTAACGGCGTCAATTTTTGTATCTGTTCAGCAAAATTTTTGCCTCTCCTGCTTTCGGCCTGCGGTTTTCTAATGCCCGCCAAAGGGGAATGCTTGCCTCCTCCGGATTCGCTGGTTCCTAAGGAAGACAAATTTTTGTTCCGGTAATGTATATTTGGGAACGGATTTTTGTGTTCCGTCCCGCGGTCCGGTTTCTCCCCGCTTGGAGTGCATAAGAAAACCGGGCGGCCTGTCGCAAATTTACGCTAAAAATCCGGTGAACTTTTTAAGGGAGTGAATAGTTACCATTTTTTTTGTTAAACAGAAAAAAATTTCATTTCTGAACCCGAAATCTGCTATTTCTAAATCCGGAATTTTTGAATTTCCGGATAAGAACAATCTAGCCGTAAACGGGATTGGAGGCAAGGATTGGCCGGACGTGTGCAAGATATTGATTGTTTTCACTTCTTGTCTTTATTCCGGCGGCAAAGTATGCATTGATCGAACAAAAGCGAAAAATTTGCTGAACAATTACAAAGGAGGAAACATGAAAGGGATAATTTTGGCCGGAGGCTCCGGTACCAGGCTGTATCCCCTGACGCTCGGAGCAAGCAAGCAGTTGATGCCGGTGTATGACAAACCGATGATTTATTATCCGTTGTCCGTGCTTATGCTTGCGGGGATCCGCGAAATCATGATTGTTTCCACTCCGCAGGATACGCCGCGTTTCGAGCAGGTGTTGGGCGACGGCAGTGCTTTGGGCCTTGATTTCAGATACAGAATCCAGCCCAGACCTGAAGGTCTGGCCCAGGCCTTTATCCTGGCCCGGGATTTCATCGGTTCGGATTCGGTCTGTCTGGTACTGGGGGACAATATCATCTACGGGGAGGGCCTGTCTTCGGTTCTCGGGCGCTGCGCCGGATTAAAGGAGGGGGGCATCGTTTTCGGGTATCCGGTCAAAAATCCCAGCCGTTACGGGGTGGTGGAGTTCGATTCCGAAGGAAAGGTTCTAGGTTTCGAGGAAAAGCCGCATAAACCGAAGTCCAAGTATGCTGTTCCGGGTATTTATTTTTACGACAACCATGTTGTGGATATTGCCGAGACACTGACTCCCTCTCGCCGGGGAGAGCTGGAGATAACCGATGTCAATTCCGCCTATCTAAAGCGCGGCTCCCTGCATGTGGAAGTTTTGGGCCGGGGCTATGCCTGGCTGGATGCCGGCACGCACGAATCCCTGCATCAGGCCAGCAGCTTTATCCAGGCCATTCAGGATCGGCAGGGATTCAAGATCGGGTGCGTGGAAGAGATTGCTTATCAGCGTGGATATATAGATCGGGAACAGCTTGGGTGCCTGGCTGAAATTTATGCCAAAAACGAATACGGGCAGTATTTGCAGGGGCTTCTGGATTAAGCCGCTTCGGTGCGCAGATCGTCCACGCGGCTGTTATAGGAGTCAATCACCGCTCGACGGTTGAGCATTCCCAGGACTTTTTGCCGATCGTGGGCATCTACCACCGGAAGGGCATCGATATTTCTCCGGGTGAATTTGCGCATGACCGAGTTAAGATCTTCCCCGCCGGTTACATAGATAACATCCTGCCTGGCCAGGTCCCCCATTACCAGCACCTCGTCCAGGCTGGGCTCGAACAGGACCCCGCGCAGGTCGGTACTGGAAAATATTCCCGTCATGCGGTTTGATTTGTCCACCACGCAGAAGTATCTTTGTTCCGTGCCGGAGAGAATTTCTTTGAACTGCTTGAAAGTCATGTATTCCGGGACCAGAATCGGAGGGTATATCTTTTCCTGCAGATCGCGGACCCGCATCTGTTCCAGGACGTTTATGAAGAAATCTCCGGCATGAGCCGGCGAGGCGATTCTGTTCTTGGGCTGTTTGAGGTAGATGGTCCATTTCGTGGACAAAACATAGGTAAGCGAACAGACCAGAAGACTGGGCAGAAGAAGATTATAGGAACTGGTCATTTCGCTGATGAAAATGATGGTCGAGATCGGTGTGTTGGACACTCCGGCGAAAAAACCGGCCATGCCGACCACGATGAACGCCTCAGGCTGGGTCACGATCTGGGGCATGAGGGAGTGGAATATCTGTCCGACAATGCCGCCCACGGCCCCGCCGATGACCACGGAAGGCCCGAACACTCCCCCGCTGCCCCCGGAACCGATGGTAAATCCAGTGGTCAGGATTTTGCCCAGGGCCAGGGTCAGGAGCAGATAGATAGAAATGTTTCCGGACAATGCCTCCTGGATGTATCCGTAACCGAAGGCCAGGGTGTGCGGCAGAAAAAAGCCGATTATCCCGGTCAAGAGCCCGCCGATTGCCGGTTTTATATGATTGGGTATTTTCCAGGCCCGGAATATGTCCGTTATCTTGTAAAAGACAAAGACGTAAATAAAGCCCATGGCGGACAGGAGAAAGGCCAGAAAAGTATATGGGCCCAGTGTAAGCGGATTGTCGAAATTGAAATCCGGGGCCTGGAAAAGAGAGCCCCATCCGAATATCATGCAGAAAATGCAGTAGGCGACTACTGATGCAATTCCGGAGGGGATGACGACTTCCGATTCCATTTCCGGATCTTTGTACAGGACTTCGGCTGAAAAAAGCGCTCCGGCTAAAGGGGCCCTGAATATGCTGCCTACGCCTGCGCCGATTCCGGCCGCGAGCATAATCCGTCTTTCCCGGTCCGACAACTTGAGCTTTGAAGCCATGAACGATCCGAAGCCGGCACCAATCTGCGCGATCGGCCCTTCCCGCCCCCCGGACCCGCCGGTGGTCAAGGTGATTGCCGAGGCCAGAGTCTTAATGATCGGAACACGGCCTCGAATTATGCCTTTTTTATTGTGATAGGCGTCAATGGCCGAATCAGTCCCGTGTCCCTCGGCCTCCGGGGCGAAAGTATACACCAGCCAGCCGCTGACTATTCCGCCCAGTGCGGGCAGAATCAGCAGTATCCAACGGTTAAAAGTGGTTTGGGTGGGGTGGAACAGGTGCTCTTCTCCGGTCGGAGTCGGCGGACGGTATCCGGCCATGAGGTCCAGGAAATAATGCAGGCCCGCTTCGCACAGAAAGTGGAAGAGAACCGCTCCCAGGCCGGCGACTATGCCGATGGCGCCAAAGAAAATGGCCCAACGGCCGAAAAAATATACTTTGTCCAGATGGCGTGAAGTCAATTTTTTATCTTAATATTTATTTCCCCGGGTGCGTAGCCTTTGAGCGGAGAGAGCATCCCGAGTATGGCGTTTGTGATCATGTTGTTTAAAAACCCGTTCATGTTGAGCTGGCTGCCGTTTATTTCAATATTGGTGACGGGATGAGAAGCAGCGCACTCGGCCGGCGCGGCCTTTCCGGCGACTATCTCCCGGGCCAGATGCAGGCAGTCTTGCCGGTTGCAGGTGCCGCAGTCAAGTCCGGGTAAAAGGAAACTTTTTTCCAGGACCAGGTCCGCAAGCCGGGAAATGTCCCGGATTGCCTTCAAATTTTTCGTGGAACAATGCCCCCAGATGGCCAGAGCCAGGCCGTTGTCCAGTTTTAAAGCCTGATTTTCGTTTTCGGCCAGAATTATTCGCGGCAAGGTTGTCTGCTCCTTGCCCCCTTCGACAATCAGAAAGTTGTCCTTGGCCAGATATGAAAGGTCGGCCAGGCGCATGTCTTTTTGCCAATAAACAGCGGATTCCTCCGGAGAGATGCCTATAACCGGTTCGGCGTGCTCGGCCAGTCTGGCGGTATCCGTATCGGCCTTGTCGAAGCCATGCCGGGAGAATTTTACGGCCGTGCAATTTTGGCCCCTGTTTTTTAGTTCCCGGGCCAATGAGGCAGCCAATGTCGTCTTCCCCGAGTTTTTATAGCCGATTATCGAAATTGCCTTGAGCATTTTATCTCCGGAGGGCTACACAAACTTTTGACATCCGCATGCGCTTGCACTAACAATGCTCGATTTGCATGCTTTTGTGAAAAGGGATGAGAGCCCGTTCTTTTTTCAGCTTTGATTCATTGATTTTTTATCCGGCAGCGGTCCTTATTGCGTTTAACTTCGTTCTAACCTTATTAATTCTTCTTATGGCAAAAATCAAAAAAATTAAAGGCTTTTCCGACCTCTTTCCTCCGGAAAGCGACCTGTTCGCGAGAATGGAGGATGTCGCCCGCCGCGTCTTTTCCAGGTATGGATGCCAGGAGTTGCGTTTGCCTGTTCTGGAAAAAACGGATTTATTCGCCCGGTCTATCGGCGGTGAAACCGATATTGTCCAGAAAGAGATGTATACTTTTCCGGATCGCAAGGGGCGCAGCCTGACTCTGCGGCCGGAAGCAACCGCCGGAGTCGTTCGGGCTTATGTGGAAGCGCAACGGCACGCGCAGCAGCACGTCAGCAAATATTATACCTTCGGTCCCATGTTCAGGTACGAGCGGCCTCAGAAAGGCCGGACCAGACAATTCCATCAGATAAATGTCGAGGTTCTCGGGCCGGATTCGCCCATGGCCGATGCCGAATTGATTATGATGCTCATAAATTACCTGCGGGAACTCGGACTCAAGGATTTGCGCATAGAAGTGAATTCGCTTGGATGTACCAAATGCCGGCCCGCTTTTCACGAGGCGCTCGGAGAATATGTGCGTGGCCTGGATAGAGACAGTTTCTGTCGTGACTGTCAGCGGCGTATAGACACCAATCCCTTGCGGCTGCTTGATTGCAAGGTGCCCGGCTGCAAGGCACTCATGCAAAACGCTCCTGCAATAGGCGAGCATGTATGCCCGGAATGCGCGGAGCATTTCAACAGTGTCAGGCATACCCTGGAAGGGGCGGAGATAGATTATGTTGTTAACCCGCTTTTGGTCCGGGGTTTGGATTATTATCAGCGGACTACTTTTGAGGTCGTTTCCTCGGATATCGGGGCCCAGGCCTCGGTGGCCGGAGGAGGGCGCTACGACGGACTGGTCAAGGCCCTGGGCGGACCGGATGTGCCCGGGCTGGGTTTTGCCTGCGGCATGGAAAGGCTGGCGATGCTTATTGACAGCGAAGGAGACAGAGATCTGGATTTTTATCTGGCTGTCCTGCATGAGGAGGCCATGAGTACCGCGCTTATTCTGGCCCACCACCTGCGTGAATCCGGATATTGGGGAGAAATTTCTTTTAAGGCCAGCAGTGTAAAGAGCCAGCTTCGTCTGGCCAACAAGCTGGGAGTGAAAGTCTGCCTGCTGCTGGGTCTGGATGAAATGCAAAGAGGCGAAATCATGGTCAAGGATATGGAAACCGGAGTGCAAAGGGCGGTCAGTCAGGACGATATTGAGCAGGCAGTTGGATTGAAGCGTTGAAGTTTAAAGAATAATTCAGGGAATACGGGTAGCATGATGGAAGAAATAAAAACCGGCATGGAGCTGGATTGTCTTGGTGACTGGAAAAGAAGTCATCATTTGAATGAACTTGGTCTGGATCATCTGGACCAGGAAGTGTGCCTTATGGGCTGGGTACAGTACCGGCGGGACCACGGCGGATTGATATTCATAGATTTACGGGATCGGGAAGGGTTGACCCAGATAGTTTTCGCCCCTGAAGTGAACGAGAAGGCCCTGGACCGGGCGCATGTGCTGCGCACAGAATATGTTCTTGCGGTCAAGGGCGTTGTGCGCAACAGGCCCGAGGACATGGTCAATCCCAATCTGGTGACCGGCGAAATCGAAGTTGCGGTGACTGAATTCAAATTGCTTAATTCGGCCAAGACCCCGCCTTTTCTGATCGAGGACCGGGTTGATGTTTCCGAAAATCTGCGTTTGCAATACCGTTATCTGGATCTGAGGCGTCCAAAACTTGCTTCCAATATTATCCTGCGCAGCAGGACAGCCCAATGTGTGAGAAGATATCTGGAGCAAGAGGGATTTCTGGAAATTGAGACTCCAGTGTTGACCAGAAGTACGCCGGAGGGAGCCCGGGATTTTCTGGTTCCCTCCAGACTTAATCCGGGCAGTGTCTATGCTTTGCCTCAGTCTCCGCAGCTTTTCAAGCAGAGTCTTATGTTCGGGGGCCTGGATAGATACTATCAGATGGTCAAATGCTTCCGGGACGAGGATTTGCGCGCGGACCGCCAGCCGGAATTTACCCAGATCGACATGGAAATGTCTTTTGTCAATGAAGAGGATGTCATGGAAGTTTCCGAGCGGATGATCTGCGATATCTTCCGGACAATTAAAGACCGCGAACTGAAAACCCCGTTTCCGCGCATGACCTATGCCAAAGCTATGCACTTGTACGGTGTTGACCGCCCGGACCTCCGTTTTGGTCTTGAACTGAATGATGTGACCGAAATTGTCCGGGGATCCGAGTTCAGACTCTTTGCCAAGGCCGAATTGGTCAAGGCGTTGCCGGTGAAAGGTGGTTCCGAACTTTCCAGGAAAGAAATTGATGATTATACCGATTATGTCCGCGTTTACGGCGCACAAGGGCTGGCCTGGATAAAGATCAAGGAGGACGGATGGCAGTCCCCGATCGCCAAGTTTTTGAGCGAAGAAGAAAAACAGGAGCTTGCCCGGGAACTTAAGCTTGAAACCGGGGATATCGTGTTTTTTCAGGCCGGTGCCGCGGATATGGTCAACGCGGCTTTGGGCAATCTCCGTCTGAAGCTGGGCGAGCGTTTCAGTCTTATTCCGGAAGACGAGTTCGCCCCGGTATGGATAACCGATTTTCCGCTTCTGGAATGGGATGAGGAAGAAAAGCGCTGGGTGGCTCGTCATCATCCGTTTACTTCCCTGAAGGAAGGGCAGGAAGATGTTCTGAAGGATGATCCCGGAATGGCCGAAGCCCGGGCCTATGATCTGGTTTTGAACGGAAGCGAGATCGGCGGCGGTTCCATCCGTATCCATTCCGCCGAGATTCAGAAACGCATGTTTGGAGTGCTGGGCATCGGACAGCAAGAAGCGGAGGAAAAATTCGGCTTCCTGCTTCGGGCTCTGGAATTCGGGGCTCCACCGCACGGGGGTATTGCCTTTGGTTTTGACCGTATTATAATGTTGTTAGCCGGGGCTAAATCTATCCGGGACGTGATCGCCTTCCCCAAAACGCAGAAGGCGGCCTGCCTGATGACCGACGCCCCTTCCAAAGTGGATAACCGCCAGCTGCGCGAACTGGGAATACGGCTGCGTGAAACCCGGAAGACGCAGGATGGTTGAGCAGGGAAGTGATGCAAAATGGACAGAAAGATAATAACCTATCCCAATGATATCCTGGCCAGAAAGTCGGAGTCGATTGCCGAGATTACTCCGGAGATTCGGGAGCTGGCCGATGACATGGTCCGGATCATGTATGAAAACAACGGCATTGGTCTGGCCGCTCCCCAGGTGGGAATAAATCAGAGGATAATAACCGTGGATGTGTCCGGACCGGAAAAGCGCGAGGATCTGCGCATACTGGTCAACCCGGAGATTGTCGAAAAAGAAGGGCATACCGAGACCGAGGAAGGCTGTCTGAGCGTTATCGACTACCGGGCCCGGGTGAAGAGAGCGGCCCGTGTCCAGGCCAGGGCCACCGATCTGGAAGGCGAAGAGATGGACATAGACGCGGATGATATCATGGCGGTTTGCCTGCAGCACGAAATAGACCATCTGGACGGGATACTGTTTATCGACCATATCAGCCGCCTGAAGCGGACCATGTACGAAAAGAAGCTGGAAAAATGGCTGCGCAAAAGAAAAGAATAGTTTTTATGGGTACCCCGGAGTTTGCCGCGGTTGTCCTGAGACACCTTTTGACCTGGCCGGACGGGGAGGTGGTTGCGGTTTACACCCAGCCGGACCGGCCCTGCGGCCGGGGCAGGAAATGCCGCCCCTCTGCGGTAAAGACCGCGGCCCTGGAGAAGGGCCTTGCGGTTTATCAGCCGGAAAGTTTCAAGGATGAGAGGGAAATCGAAAACCTGCGCGATTTAAACGCCGATTATCTGGCCGTGGCCGCCTACGGTCTGATTCTGCCCCGGGCGGTCCTGGATGCGGCTCAATATGGGGCATACAACGTGCATGCCTCCCTTCTCCCCAAGTACCGCGGGGCAGCTCCCATCCAGAGGGCGGTCCTGAACGGGGAATGGGTTACCGGAATAACCATAATGCGTATGGACGAAGGCATGGATACCGGGGACATATTTCTGCAGCGCAGTCTGGCCATAGGCATAGACGATACCGCGGAAACAGTGCATGATCAGCTTGCGGACATGGGCGGCAGACTGCTTGTCAAGGCCTTTGAAGATATGCAGGAAGGCCGGGGCAGGTTTTATCCCCAGCCCGAGGATGAGGCCACCTACGCCCCCAAGCTGGAGAAAAAGGAAGGGCTTATCGACTGGGATCGTCCGGCCAAAGATATCCATAATCGTATCCGGGGGATGCATCCCTGGCCGGGAACCTATTTTATCTGGCCCGGACCGGACGGGGATGTCCGCCTAAGTGTGTATCCGGGTCGTCCCGGACCGGACCTGCAGGGTGATGTCTCCCCGGGCGAGTTTTTGGGACTCAGGGAAGGGGACAACCTGGCCGTAGCCTGCCGGGACCGGGAATACTGGATCGCATGGATAAAACCGTCCGGATCCAAGCCCATGACCGGCCGGGGTTTTTATTGCGGCTATTTAAGCCGGTGTGCGTAGCCGGTAGCTGAAAGATAAAGAATAACTCACGCCTCCGGCAACGTACCCTTAAACTGGAAGAGCTAATTTTTATCCACAGGTTGTTGAACGGATTTGAATCAGGAAAGAAAAATCGAATCTTCTCTGGAAAGGGAGATAGATTCCTCCTTTATCGCCAAGAAGCGCCTGTTCATCGGACTGGTAACAGGCAGCTCGATCCTGGTCATTCTCCTGCTTGTCCTTTTATGGGTCATCCCGTATATCGGTCTGCGCAACCTTCATCCCCTGGCCCCGTGGATCCTGGGCGGGATTTTTCTGGCGGTCATAATCCTGATTGCCTGGTCCAGTCTGGGACTTGTCTTAAGTATCCTCCTGCACCGTAATATCTTTTTTTCTCAGAAGCTGCGCGGACTGATCATAAAACTCTTCCTGCCGCTCATGACCCTGCTTGGACTGGCCCTGAGCATTCCCAAACAGAGTGTGCGGGCCTCGTTTATCAAGGTTAACAACGAAATCGTCATGGCCGAGGCCCGGCGGTACAAGCCGGAGGAAATCCTGATGCTCATGCCGCATTGTCTGCAGCGCAGCAGGTGCAAAATCCGGCTGACCTATGATATCCACAACTGCAAGCGGTGCGGAAAATGCCCCATAGCCGGCCTTCTGGATTTGAGCGACAGCTACGGGGTGCATCTGGCCATAGCCACCGGGGGAACCATTGCCCGCAGGATCGTGGTCAATGTCCGTCCCCGTTTCATCCTGGCCGTGGCCTGCGAGCGGGACCTGTCCAGCGGAATCCAGGACGTGTATCCCCTGCCGGCCTACGGCATCCTGAACCAGAGACCGCACGGTCCGTGCCTGGACACCCTTGTCCCGCTTGAGCATGTGGAGTGGGCTCTCAGGCGATTTTTAAGGCCGGAATATGTCCCGGAAAAGAAACAAAAATAATATCCCCCCGGCCCGCCGCGTAGCGCTAAGCGCTGTTCTGGATATTTGCTCCGGGGCTGATCTGCAGGCGGCGCTGGACCGCCGCCTGGAATTGATTTCGCTTGTCCCCGAGGACCGCGCCTTGTGTACCGCCCTGGTGTACGGCTATTTCCGGCTCAAGATCCGAATAGACTATATATTGTCCGTTTTTTTGAAAAAACCGGAGCGTATGCCCGGGGAAGTGCTTGCGGCCATGGGTTTGGCCGTCTTCGAGATTTTGCAGATGGACCGCATTCCGGAATACGCCTCTGTTTCCTGGGCGGCCGGATTCGCCAAATCCGGATACGGCAGCGGGATTTCCGGTGTGGTCAATGCCGTGCTCCGCAATGTCTGCCGCAACAGTACCGGCGAGCCGGATTTTTTCCGAAGGGACAACCCGGATAAGATCATTTTCTGGTCCAGGTATTACAGTTGTCCGCAATGGATGGTTAAGCTCTGGGTGAATCAGATCGGGGAGGAAAAGGCCCTGGTCATGCTTGAAAGCAGTATTCGGCCCGCCCCTCTCGGTCTGCGCCTGGAAAGCCCGTTCGCAAAGGAAAAACTGGGTTTTAAAAACGAAGATATCCTGGCCGGGCAGGGGGATCTTTTGGCTTTAAAAAACACCCCGGACAATCTGGTTGAGCTGGAGGAAAGGGGGGAGGTAAGCCGGGTTTCCTTTGCCGGGCAGAGCCTGCTTGCCGATGCCTGCGCATCCGGTCTTCCGGAGCCGGTCTGGGACGCCTGCAGCGGCCGCGGAGGAAAGAGCTTTCTTTTGAATTCCCTGGGGCTAAAAATGCTTTGCAGCGACACCAGCTCTTCCCGGCTTTCCGGTTTTAAATCGGAAATGAAGCGGCTTGAAAAGAGACTCCCTTTGTTTGCGGCCTCGGCGGAAAAGCCCCCGTTTGCCCAGGACAGCCCGCCGAAAAGCGTGCTTCTGGACGTTCCCTGCTCCGGTCTGGGGGTCTTGAGCCGCCGCCCGGATATCAAACAAAAACGCAGACCGGAGGATATTGCCGCTTTCATCAGGCTGCAGAAGGCCATGCTTGAATCCGCCCTCCATCTTTTGCCCCCGGGCGGTCAGGTTCTTTACATGACCTGCACCCTGAACCGGGAGGAAAACCGGGATCAGGTAGCCCGGGCGCTTGAAAACACCCCCTCCCTTAAACTGGTCCAGGAGCTTGAAAACGATATCCCCTCCTCCCAACTCGGAGAATATTTCTACCTGGCCCGGCTGGAAAAAGGCTGACATTATCCTGTAATAAGATGCCGTCATTCCCTTTTACACAAAGCGAGGCAGGTGCCTAGGCCGCCGCATTGAGGCCATAGAAGCCGTATCCGAATCCAAAACTGGATGTTTATGCATTCGGAAGTTTTTGGATTTCCGGATAAAAACTCGCTAGTTGTTTAAAATTCGAGTTTGCAGCAAGGACTGCATGTCCCGGCGGCCGTCGGCTATCAACAGGATATATACATTTTCATCCACGACCCGGTAAATGATGCGGTAAGGCTTGAAAAAGATCTCCCTGTACTCGCGAATCCCCAACATGAGTAATTCTTTTGGATACGCTCCGCGCTTCGGGAATTCGGAAAGGCTGGATAATATTTTATCGATCTGCACCAAAACTTAATCCGCTCTTTGAGGCGAATCGTGACAAGAAATATAGTCATACAGCTCGCTGAGATCCCGGGCCGCATCCCGGGTCAGCATAACCGCAAAGGCCATTATCGAATCTCCCCTCGTTTACGCAGCCCCTTTATCACATCTTCAGCAGGCATGACCTTGCCTTCCTCGATTTGTCGCGATCCGAGGGCCAGGATCTTTAAAAGAGCCATGGTTTCCTGAGTCTGCTCGTAGCTTTCAATATCCTGTATAACGGCTTTGGCTTCGCCGTTCTGGGTGATGATTAACGGCTCCCGGTTTTCGGCGGATTTCCTGATAATTTCAGCTGCATGGGCTTTCAAGTAGCTGATAGGCTTGATCCGGGTGGATAATTTCATGATAATACCTCCATTTACTGATTAAGACTGAATTTAGTCCGTAAAAAGACTAAATGTCAATTTTGTTGATTCGACCACCGGATTTTATTCTTTTCGGCAATGCCCAGACCGGGATGCAATTGGGTGTTGCCGGCCTGAGCATAGTCCTGGGAAGATATCTGGCATGGATAAAGGACTTCCGTGACACGGAGTTTGGATTCTTCTGCCGGATTGTGTATAGGAAACCGGGATAAAAAAGTGCCGGGTGATGGAGTGATCCGGATGAGGATTTAAGGCTTGCGGATATTGAGCTTGCGCATTCGGGCGCGCAGGGTGCTGCGGTCCAGGCCCAGGATTTCAGCGGCGCTGTTTTTTCCGCTCTCTTTCCAGTCGACTTGTTCCAGGACCCGAATAATATAATCACGTTCAACATCTTCCAGGGTCTTGTCTGCCCGTGCTGCATCCTGGGCAGGCTTTTTCAGTTCATCCACCAGCCGAAGTTTGGGGCCGGAGGAGTTGATTACCGCCCGTTCGAGGACATTCTCCAGCTCCCGAACATTGCCCGGCCAATGGTATTGCAGCAAGGCGTCCATAACGTTTAACGGGATGATCTCTATGACTTTTCCCAGTCTTTTGGAAATCCTCTGGACGTAGAAGTTGACCAATAGCGGAATGTCGTCGACCCGATCCCGCAGGGGAGGCATTGTGATGGGAAAAACATTCATCCGGTACCAAAGATCTTCCCGGAAAGCACCTTTTTGGACCTCCTCTTCCAGGTTGCGGTTGGTGGCGGAAATGACCCGGACGTCGACTTTTTGGGTTTTGGAACTGCCCAAACGTTCAAACTCGCCGTTCTCTATTACCCGCAGCAGCTTGGGCTGTAATTCCAAAGGCAGTTCGCCTATCTCATCCAAAAACAGGGTGGCGCCGTCTGCGACTTCAAAGCGTCCCTGGCGGCTGGATTGCGCCCCGGTGAAAGCGCCTTTTTCGTGCCCGAAGAGCTCGCTTTCAATCAGGTTGGAGGGGAGGGCGGCGCAGTTCATTTTCACCAGGGCACGTTCCCTGCGCGGGCTCGTGCCGTGTATGGCCCGGGCCACAAGTTCCTTGCCCGTTCCGGTTTCTCCGAGGATCAGGACGTTTATGTCCGTATCCGCGATCTGTTCAACCTTGTACAGTACATAATTGATGGCATCGCTTCTGCCGACGATGTTTTCATGGTTGTATACCAGCTTGATTTCTTCCTGGAGATAGGCCCGTTCGGCTTCGAGCTGGTCCTTGAGTTTGCTGACTTCAAAAAGGGCCTCCTCGGCGGCCTGTCTGTTTTTTTCCGCCTCCTGCCTTGCCGCATTCAGTTCGGCCGTGCGTTGTTCAACCATTTCCTCCAGGTGTCTTTTATAATACTCACGTTCGGTCACATCCTCGATGGCCAGCAGAATCCATTGGGTTTGATTGTCCTCGCCATGCACCCGCCTGGCATTGAGATGCATGATCTTGCGCCCGATGGTCTCAAAGTCATGTTCCACTTCAAAGTCGTGAAAACTGGTGTTTTGGGGCAGGACGTCTTCAAGCAGTTCCCTGAGCCTGGGGATATCCCACTGCCGGCTACCCAGCTCATATATCAGGACGCCCTCTGTTTCATCAGGACTGACATCAAAGGTTTGGAAAAAGGCATTATTGGCGGTTACGACTTTCAGGTCCTGATCAAGCACGATCAAGGGTTCGCGGATGGATCCCAGAATGCTGTTGTGAATTTCCAGAAAGGCCTTTGGCATAAATTGTTCCGTGTTTGTTGGCTGCTTTTCTTTTTAATTAAATCTATAAGGGCAACAATTACTGATTTCAAGCTATTCCATGGATTTTTTTAAAACGTATGGTTTTAATTCTCAAGATCCTTTGTTTGCCGATGATCTTAATCAACAAACCGACTCCGCTCATGTCGGAGAAAGTAAAGCCGATGATGCTTATCACCGGATTATATTTGTTGGTATCGAGTCCTTTTGCGGACTTTTCCCATGTATCACTGAGTTTTTATATGCACCCGAAAAACTTTTCTTCGCCTGCTCTCAGGTGTCGGAAGAATTGGGATGACATGAGAGAATCGTCCGGCTCTCCGACACAGCGTGTGGATTTTTTATAATTTTCTCCTCCTGATCTTTTTGGATACTTTTAACGAGAGGCTCGCGCGTTTTCTTGCCCCGCCAAAAGGGGGTAATCCACATTAAACGTCAAGGACCCAAATCGTCCTTTGCCGGCTGGGGTTTGACCTTGGTCGTGACGACCGGATCATCGACATATCCCCCGGTGCTCTCACTCGCACATGACCACCTCGCCGATGCATTGCTGACTATTTTAAAAATCCTTGTATTATCCGGTTAACCGCCGCATCATAATCAAGCCCGAGGCTCATGAGCTTCATCAATTGATCATTGGCTATTTTGCCGATAGACGCTTCATGCGTCAGCTCGGCATCCGGGTGCAGGGCACGCAGGGCGGGGACCGTCTGGTTGCGGCCGTTGTCCATAATAATGGCATCGCATTCAATATGGCCGTAGCATCTGGCAACCGCCGTCAAATTGACGTAAAAATCCTGGGTGGAATTATCTTTTATAACGGAACGGGAGATGATATTCGTCTTGCTGTCGGTTCCGGTCAGTTCGACTTCGTTTCTGGATTCAGCCGTCTGGTTCCCTTCGGTCATCACCCGTTCGGTGATGAGCAGGACGCTGCCCGACCCGATTTCGGCTTCATTGAAGCGCTTGGCCTCATCCACCCCGCCCAGCTGGGTCAGTTCCATTTCCGCCTGGGCGTTTTCCGCCATAAACACTTTTGTGGTGGGATTTAAAATGCGCCGGCCCGTGCCTTCACCTATGGCAATATGCTTTTCCACATATTTGACTTTTGCGTCGGCCTTGATCTGAAATTCATGAATGCCGGAATGTCCTTCGGATTCTTTGCCGCCGCAGTGAATGCCGCATCCGGCAACAATGGTCACATCCGACCCTTCTCCCACAATAAAGGTGTTGTAAACCGTATCATGGAGTCCTGCCTGGGATAGAATGACCGGGATATGTACCGACTCATTCACCGTGCCCGGCTTGATGTCAATTACAATGCCATCGCCTTTTTCATTGGTTTCAATATTGATATTGGCGGAGACCTCGCGCCCCTGAAGCTCACCGTTTTTCCGGATATTATAAGCGCCTTTGGGGATTCCTTCGAGGTCCGCGACCTCCTTTAATATCTGTTTATCGATAGCATTGAGCATCATCTTCTCCTTGGCATAATTCATTTAATGTACAGACACTTAAATCCTCAAGTATCGGTACGGCGCCAGCCAGATCACCGGAATAGCCGATTTTGCCGTCTCTGATCAGCAAAAGCGTGTCAGCGGTTTCAAGAAATGCTTTATTGTGACTGACCACTATGGTGGTGGTTTTGTTTTCTTTCTGTTCGCGCTTGAGTAGTTCCACCATGGGACCGATGGTCCACAGATCAATGCCGGTATCCGGTTCATCATAGATGGCCACTTTTGGATTTTTGGCAATGACCGTGGCCAATTCGATTTTTTTAATTTCCCCGCCGGACAGTTTGCCGTCCACGGGCTTATCCAGAAAATCCAGGGAGCAGACGCCCACCCGGGAGATGATCTCAACAAGTTTTTCCTCGTCATCAGACCCGGCGGCAATCGATAACAGGTCCCGAAAAGTCATTCCCTTAAATCGGGCCGGATGCTGAAATCCATAAACAATACCGGCGTTGGATCGTTCATGAATGGGGAGATTGCTGATGTCCGACCCGTTGAAGATTATTTTCCCGGACGTGGGTTCATTGATTCCCATAATCAACTTGGCCAGGGTGGTTTTGCCCGACCCGTTGGGTCCGGTGATGGCGTAAAATCCACCGGATTCAAATGTGAAACTGAGATTATGAATAATGTCCCGGTCAGCAAGACTCTGAGCGCCGGCATCCGACTCCGGGGTCCTGAAAGAAATATTTTTTAATTCCAGCATGGCTGCTCGCCTTCACTATATTTGGGGTTACTGAATATCGAATTCGGTTTTGGACGTTGGACTATGCATACAATTAGCGGTGTTGACGGGAAGGGAGAGTTCCCTTCCCGTTATCGATGCGACAGCTGAACTAAATGATCAGCTTTTCCATAACCCGTGTACATTGCAGTATTCCCGGGCTGTCACACCTGTTTTGACACCTTTAAAAACAGCTTGCGGATCATCACCGGGTTTTAGAAACTGTTTGCAGGTCGTGTCGCCCTCCGTAACCTCAATCCATTGGATATAATGTTTTTCTTCCATGGGGTGCGGATTGCTGCCGACTTTCACCTGGACATCATCGCCGGATGATTCGAGCACTGGCACATGTTTTTCTTTCCCTTCATCAGCCGTTTTTTCCTCAAACAATTTCATTTCCTCTCCACAGCAAACCAGGTCTCCGGCTCCGCCATGAAGCACTTCCACGATATTTCCGCAGATATCACATTTGTAAATCTGATGCTTTTTTGCCATTTGTATATTCTCCTTTGTTGGATTTTGTTATCGGTTGGTTATCATGAGCGTGTTCACAACTTTTGATATTCAGCCCGAAGCTATTTTGATTACTTCCTCAATATCCGGTACCTGAATGAATCTTAATATCCCCATCGGCCTGTGCCCGGACAAGCCCAGCCGTGGTCTCCAAT
>JBNJHA010000023.1:0-2557 GCA_051748085.1 Thermodesulfobacteriota bacterium | reverse complement strand
CCCATCATTCCCGGTCCTCGGCCGTGATATCCCGATCCCGGTCCCATCCCTCTTGTTCCATATTCGTAGCCTGAAGAGGATGGATTTCGTGTTTGCACTTTTTGGTTTTCAGCCGCCAACAGTGGGGCGGATAGAAACAGCGACATTGCCAAAAACATCAAAATTGTTTTTCTCATAATCAATCTCCTTTCTGCTTATGATTTCCTTTATCAGGGAATCATGAATTTTTATGCCATAAAGATTACGCATAGTCCCTATCCATCATGAGTATTTTTTTCTGTGTTTCATTTCTTATCCTTTTAAATTTTATGTTTTGACTTTGTTCCACGTTTCACCAGAATCGCGACGGTAATGCCCGCGATAAATCCTGCAGCTGCGGTTAGTAACAGGAGGATAATGCCCGGCACTTCCCCGCTCAGCCACAGAAAGCGAACTTGCCAGGCCGCTTGATTCTGGAGCACAACCGCGGCCAGGGCACCGGCCAACACCACAAGCAGCACCAGCTTTATTGATTTCATTTCTCCTCCTTTTTGTTCTATCCTGGATCGGGTTCACATCCTGTCTACCACCCGCAACTCGCATACGCGCCGGAAATGATAGCCGTAGATGGCCAGGGTGACGGCCAGAGGCATGGCGGTGGGCTGTTTGAACAGGGTCCAGAAAAAAAGTCTCCAGTAGTGAGCCCGTTCCTTGCCCAGGATGCCCAGGCGGACAACCGAACGTATCAGGGCCATCAGGCTTTCCGAGGCGGACCGGGTATGCCGGAGGTTCTTGTTGTTTGGGATACGGTACTCCCGAAGAAAGGTTTTCACCCGCTGATAGTATGCATCAGACGAGTAAATGTTTTTTAGGATATCTTTGTATCCGTTTAGCAACGAATTCATGTCCATGACCGGCAGGATATTGGTGGTTCCATCCACATTGTCCCCGGAAAAGTACTCCTGCAGCCGCCCGGCCTGCTTAAGCCTGCTGTAAAGCCTGGTGCCGGGAGGGGCCTGGAGCAGACCGACCATGGCGGTGGCGATGCCGCTTTTTTGGATGAATTCCACAATAGAGGTAAAGACACCGGTGTCATCATTGTCAAAACCAACGATGAATCCGCCCTGGACCTGGATTCCGAACCTCTGGATGCGTTTCACGTCCCGGATCAGATCGCGATGCGTGTTTTGCCCTTTGCCGCATTCGGCCAGACTGGCTTCGTTGGGGGATTCAATGCCGATGAACACGGAGTCGAAGCCTGCGTCAGCCATCATGGACATTAGTTCCCGGTCATCGGCCAGGTTGATGGAGGCCTCGGTGCCGAAGGGCACGCCTTTTTTGCCTTTTCTCCAGCTGATCAGGGCGGGCAACAGTTCGGTTTTTAGCCGACGCTTGTTGCCGATGAGATTGTCGTCCACAAAAAAGATTCCCCCTCGCCATCCCTGGGCGTAGAGACTGTCCAGTTCGGCGATTATCCGGGAGGGGCTTTTGATTCGCGGGGTGCGGCCGAGAAGGGCCGTTATGTTGCAGAAGTCGCAGTTAAAGGGACATCCCCGGGAATACTGAATGCTCATAATGGCATAGTGTTTTAGTTCCAGCAGGTCCCATCGGGGAATGGGCGTCTGATCCATGTCCGCGAATTGGTCCGTGGTGTAAATCCGTTTTGCCCGTCCTTGATCCAGGTCTTTCAAGAATTTGGGCAGGGTCAGCTCGGCCTCGTTGAGCACAAAATGATCCACCTCGGGAAAATGTTCATGCTCGACCGTGAACAGAGGTCCCCCGGCAACAACTTTCAGGCCCGCTTCCAGGCACTTTCTGATCGCCTTTTTGGATGATTCCCGCTGCACGGTCATGGCGCTTATGAATGCGTAATCGGCCCAACCCAGATCTTCCGCGGACAACCCCCGGATGTTCAGGTCCACCAGGCGCAGGTTCCAGTCCTGGGGAAGCATGGCGGCTATAGTCGCCAGCCCCAGCGGCGGCAGGGAGACCTTTTTGCCCACGAACTTCAGGGCGTGCTTGAAACTCCAGAAAGTATCCGGGATCTCCGGATAGATGAGCAAGATGTTGGGATTATTTTTTTGAATGGCAGTCATAAGCTCTCCTCATGGAGTACGAGACTATGTTTTCCTGGTGCTTCCGACGACCAGTAGCGCTCCGCCGAGCACTACCGCTCCAATGCCGGCCCAGATAGGGATATTAACCGTTTCCTTGTCCTGTACAGACATTGAGAGTGGTCCAATACTGGTCTCATGGGTCGCTTGGGTGTATGTAAATCCGCCGTAGGCCAGGCCCAGGACCCCGGCAAAGATCAACGTGATCGCGGCAATCTTGATTTTATTCATTTGCAATTATCCTTTTAAGCGGAGCGAAGTGCAGAGGCTGATAAATGACGGCCCCTGAACGACTCGCCCTTATTCTTTATTAAAAGTTTTTTTCACGTCACCGACTTTTTCCTGAGACTTGCCCTTGAAATTTTCGACTTTTCCCTCGGCTTCAAGGTCGGGGGTATCAAATACTTCTCCGGCGACTTGCATGGCTTTGCCTTGGGCTTGATGAATTTTGCCTTCGGTTTGAT
>JBNJHA010000022.1:0-36557 GCA_051748085.1 Thermodesulfobacteriota bacterium | reverse complement strand
GTTTGGAAATTTTATTTATATACACATTCCCGCGGTCCGGTTTCCCCCTTTTAGAGTGCATAAGAAAACCGGGCGGCCTATCGCAAATTTACGCAAAAATCCGGTGAACTTTTTTCGTGTGCTGAATAGTTACAATTTATATTTAAAAAAAATATAATAAATTATCATTATTTGTTTATCATATTATCAGTGCATCTATTTGAAAAAACAAGGAGAATAAAAAATGAAGATTTTCCAAGCACCCATGTATGCGGTAATTTTGGCGGCATTATTTTTTTCCATAGGCTGTAGTACCGGAGAAAGCACTGTCTCTCCTGCCTTTTACCAGCTAAAACCGGAAAAACTTGCACTTGTGGATATTTCCGGAGATATCCGCGGAAATACCCCTAAAAATCAAGCTGAAGATTTCTTCTCCAAAGAAATGCTCGAAAAAGGATACAGGATTATAGAAAGAAGCAGAGTTAAGAGCATATTAAAGGAACAAGATTTTCAGCATTCCGATCGCACTACAAGCGCTGAAGCAGCCCATATAGGCAGGATACTTAATGTTAAAGCGGTCATGATGCTCAATTTTACAGCCAGCGGAGAAAAAGTCAGCGTAACGGGAAAAATTGTAGACACGGAAACGGCGGAGGTTCTGTGGATAGGAACCGGCAGAGCCGCTAGCGGATCACTTCTATCCACCTTGACTGGAGCCGCAGCTGGGGCTTCAGCCGGCGCTTTGGCAGGGTCTTCAATAAGCGATGACACTACCGCCACTGTTGCCGGAGCTGTAGGCACCGGTGCAGTAGGAGGTGCAGCTGGTAAGACCTTGTCTCCCCAGGAAGCCAGAGTTGTTCAGATGGCCATAGAAAAAATGGTGGAAGAGTTGCCCGCAAAAAGATAACTTATTAATATATTGGGCACTTACTGTTTGGAAAAATTACATCGGAATCAACTCACCAATTTTTTGCAGGCGCTTGCCAACGTAAGCACCCGGTTTTATTATGCAGTCCTACGGAATAAATTGGTGAACAATTACAAAATCATGGCAAAATGAAAATGAGGTTCTTAAATGTCTGCAAAACTTAAATGGCACGGACACGCCAACTTTGAAATCATCACCCCGGATCTAAATATCCTTGTAGACCCGTGGTTTGACGGAAATCCGGCCGCGGACTGCGCAAGCTCGGATATAAAAAAAGCGGATCTGATCGCGGTCACTCATGATCACGACGACCATTTGGGGCAGACTGTGGATATCTGCAAAAAGACCGGCGCCCATCTGGCCGTTCAGGTGGAATTGGCCGGATGGTGCCAAAAGCGGGGTATAGAGCAGAACAGAATATTAAACGGGATTGGATTCAATATCGGAGGGACAGTGGAATTCAGGGGAATCAAAATAACCATGACCCAAGCCTTCCACTCCTGCAACCTCGGGACTCCAATCGGCTTTATCTTTACCCTGGAAGACGGTCGCAACATATACCATGCCGGGGACACCTCCATATTCTCCAGCATGCGCCTCTGGGGCGAAATGTTTGATATCCACACGGCAATTCTTCCCACCGGAGGCGTTTTCACCATGGATTCCAAACAAGCGGCCCTGGCCTGCGAACTTCTCAAATGCCGGCAGGTAGTTCCCATGCATTGGGGAACCTTTCCCGTCCTGGAACAGGATACGGGTGAATTTGCGCATTATTTGCGGCAAAACGCTCCGGAAACAGAGCTCATCAGCATGTCCAGCGGAGATGAAATAAAAATTTAAAGGCAGGATTCAGGAAAAACAGACTTCCACGGTAATGTCGCCAAATTGTGAAGAAAATGGCATGGCCAAAATGGCTGAGGATGAAACATGACGAATGGAATGGCCCTTGCCGGTAACCACTGTGGGAATGGCACCTTCAAAGACCATATTCATTTTTTCGTTTAAATTCTTGCGGGCCTGCCCGCAGATCATATTGGTCATTTCCCCGACGGCATCCGCAACTTCCTGGGTTATCTCGGAATACTCCTCACCGACCATGTTCTGGACAATGCCCAGGGCACTCTTTGAAGTAAAAGTCAAAGACATTGTTCCGCCCGTATGGTTGGTCGCATTGGAAAAACCAATCACTCCGGAAACATCGCCAGTAGCGGTATTGTTCTTTTTCACATAAGGCGATTTGGGCTCAACTTCAACCATGGCCATGGTACTCATTACAAACTGAACCGCTTCAGTAAATTGTTTGATAATATTTTTTATCTTTTCATCCATGCCTATACCTCAGAATAGAACCGGCTGAATTTACATATTATTCATAAATAACGCGACCAGAAACAACCTGTCTACCGGGCATCCTTATCTGATTTGTCCACAAATTTCCACTACTTTTCCGGCCCTTCCTCCGGCCCTTTCCCGGAAACTCCGTTTTGCTTCTCCTGTTGCTCTCTTTTTTTGTCGAGCATCATTTTCGGCGGAATAAGGACCTTTATCGGCTGCTTCACCCCGTAGGTCTCATCCATACGGCGCAATTTTTCGGAAATAGTCTCCGTTACTTCATGTCCCCCTTTTAAAAGCATTGACCCGTTTAAGGTAATGACATCATCCATTAAGACCATGAAAGGTATCAATTCCTTCAATTCCAAATTGCGAACTTTATAATTTTCCTCGGCCCGCAAGACTTCCACAAACGCCTTAAAAACACGGGGATCGTAACGCTCCTTTTTATCCGCTATTTTTAAAAGGGCCTTTTTGCGGCTCATGCCCCGGTTTATATACAAGTCATAGTCAAGAACCAATTTCAATATCCGGGCTCCCAGGGGAATATCCGTTCCCTTGATTTTATCCACGGGCAAACCGCGACCGTCAAAATATTTTTCCTGATAGCTAATAATCCGGGCGACCTTCTCCATGCGGGGAATCTTGCGCAGCATATCAGCGGCGATAAACGGATGCTGGTTATATAATTGCAATTCTTCCGGTTCGAGCTTTTCCCCGGAGCCGATTTTTTTTATGACCGTTTCCGGCAAGGTTATGCAGCCAATCTGAGAGAGCATGGCAGCATTCTCATAAAGCCATATGTCCATCTCTCCCATGTGGATAGCCACATCGCGTACAAATCTCTTAATGCGTCCGGCCCTGCCCATGGCCTCTTCATTGGTCAGACTCAAAATCTCCATCAAAACCCGGACTGTTCCGGTCAAGGTCTTTTCCAGAAGTTCCCTCTCGCCGACAACCAATCGATACTGGGCAATAGCGTCATCCAGGGCGCGCATCATATCTTCCTGGCCGCAGGGCTTGGTCAAAAACCGGAAAATACGGCCGTTATTAATGGCTTCAATGGAAACCTGCAGATCGCCGTGTCCGGTAAGCATTATGCGCACTGTCTCCGGGAACATTTCCTTGACCCGGCTCAAAAATTCTATGCCGTTCATCCTGGGCATTTTCATGTCAGCCACTACCACGGCAAACGGTTCGGATTTATTCAGCTTTTGCAGTCCCTGCATGGAACCTTCCGCCGTATGCACATCGTATTTCTGCCTGAGTATACGCCGAAAGGTGTCCAGAATATTGGCATCATCGTCAACAAAGAGAACCCTTTCTTTATTCATTGCCGTCCTCCTGCAATAAATCATGCTCCCATTCGGACAATTTACCCTCCTTGCCTATTGCTTTCAGAAATTCATCATCCGGTTTCACCAGACGGCCTGTCAAATGCGACCTGTTTTGCACGAAATCCAGATAATCCGCGATACAGACAAGCGCCAAAGCGTCCATACATGTTTTGCACACAATATTTGAACTGTGATGGAAAGCGACAGCACTGACCAATTCATGCGGCAGGCCCCATAAATTCAAGAGATAGGCTCCAGTCTCGGCGTGCGATACCCCGAAAATTTCTTTTTCGGCCGCGAACAAAGGAACATTTGTTTCTTCCGCGAGACGCACCGCTTTTTCATACCTCTCCGGCATGTACTGGGCCAGAATTATAATCCCGCAATCGTGGACCAGACCGGCAAAAAAAGCGGATTCCTGCATCTCACTGCCCAGATTTTCCTTGACTGCCAGAGCCTTGGCCAATTCTGCAACATGCAGTGAATGATCAACAATTGCCTGCATGGAAAGGCCGTTGACCTTGAGCGTGCGCATCTGATTAAATATATGCACCCCGAGCACCAGGGCCTGGATTGTATCAATCCCCAGATAGACAATAGCCTGCTGCAAACTTTCAACCTTGCGGACCAGTCCAAAAAAGGCGGAGTTGATAATCTGCATTATCTTGGCCGACATTCCAACATCACAGGCGATTATTTCCGCGATTTCTTGCGGGGTTGAGCCCTCGGACTGCAATTTCTGAACAAGTTTGACATAGACGTCGGGCAAAACCGGCAGAGACTTTATTTGGGAAATAAAATTTAACAGATCCGGATTGGTCAAAGATTCGTGCAGGGCCAGAGATCTGTTGATGACATTACTCAAGGTCTCCAGGGAAACCGGTTTGGCCAGGAATTGATGCGCTACGGGAACGGTCTTTAAAACCATCTTTTTCTCGGAATATCCGGAAAGTATTATCCGAATACAGGAAGGATTGCTTCGGCTGACTTTTTCCAAAAAATCCGCGCCGCTCATTTGCGGCATGCGCATATCAGCAACAACTATATCAAACGATTCACTTTCAACTGCTTCAATTGCTTCATTGATATCCTGAATAAAACGCAATTCCCATTTATTACGCATAGTATGCAGCATGCGCCTTAAACCGGAAAGGACATTAGCCTCATCATCCACGAATAAAATTTTCGCCTTATGCATCTTGTAACTCCCGATTCAAAATCAACTTACTGGCAATGAAATCGAAATTGTGCTGCCCTCTCCCGGGATACTGTCCACTCTGATGTTACCGCCATGCTGATCAACAACAATGGAGTGCACAATGGAAAGTCCCTGTCCGGTTCCCTTGCCCACTTCCTTTGTGGTATAAAAGGGCTCGAATATTCGCTCCCGGACTTCCTCGGGCATGCCGGTCCCGGTGTCGGATACAACCAAATTGACCATTTCTGAAACCAACCGGGTACTTATTTTGATAACTCCGCGTTCATCTCCCTCTCTGCCTTTGTCTTTTATGGCATCGGCGGCGTTTACTATGATATTCAAAAGCACCTGATTTATCCCTCCGCGCAAAGCTTTTATCTCCGGCACATTTTCCTGCAGATCCAGTTTCATTTCCGCGTCGTATTTCCATGCGTTTCGGGTTACCGTAACTGCGTTTTTGATAATCGCGTTCAAATCCAAATAGGTTTTTTCTTCATCTCCAGGATGTGCGAACTGCTTCATGGACAAAACTATCTTGGAAATACGTTCCATTCCTTCGGAACTCTGTTTAAGAGCAAGCGGAATTTCATCCATGAAAAAATCCAGATCAGTTTGCTCAAAAAGCTTTTCCGTTTCCTGAACTCTTTCAGTTGGAAGACAGGGTTTAACTTCCGCATAAATATCCCGCATATGACTAATTACATTCTGAATCGACTGCACGGCATCCCCCAAAAAATGCAGATTATCGCTTACATACTGCGAAGGGGTGTTTATTTCATGGGCGATGCCCGCCGCAAGCTGGCCGATAGCCTCAAGTTTCTGGGCCTGGCCGAGCTGCCCCTGCATAATCTTAAATTCGGTTATATCTATGCCGACAATCAAAATCATTTGTTCGCTTACATCCGGCATATCCAGGAGATTGAGCACTCTTAAATCCATGAAGCCGGTGGAACCGTCATTGCGAGTGTAGCGCATTTCCTTGTGAATGTTATCAAAAGCCGTGCCCTGAAAATTTTTATGCACTGACTGCATAAGCTCCGTCCATTTCAACTGTTGTGAAACCTGGTCAAACTTTTTACCAAGAACATCGGATGAGCGGACATTAAAAAGAATCTCGGCCATGCTGTTCCAAAGACTGATCTCTCCATGGGCATCGAGGGCAATCAGCACCAGGGGAAGATTGTCGAACAAATTTTTGATTATTTTGTTCGCGTTCCGCAATTTATCCTCGATCTGCTTGCGCTCGGTCGTATCCCGGGATATGGCAATCAGCCTGTTGATACTTCCATCATCTTCCCAAACCGGAGAAATCGTGACGCTCCACCATTTGGGTTCACTCACTTCAAAACAATGCTTTGCCAAAAAACTGCCGATTTCGCCTTTTGCCGCTTTCTGTACAGCATCCCGAACTTTGACCCTGTCCTTTATATGCCAGAAATCAATCCAGGACTGTCCGATTAATTTTTGGATATCGTCTATCCCCATAAGATGTTGTCCTGCATCGTTCATAAAAAGAAGATTGCCTTTCGTGTCCAACATTTTTATACACATCCCGGTGGCAGATAAAATAGATCTGCTCACATTTTGATCATAAAACAAAGTGTTTTGAGTATTTTCATGCTCTGAAATATCAGCCCCCGTGAACTGTTTATTTTTATGATTATTATTAACCGGCATAACTTTTATTCCTTTACAATCTCTGGTACTTTGTTTGTAAAATTTCCAGATTGGTAATAAGCCGAAAGCTTAATCTTATTTCCGAACCCAAAATTCGATATTGCTAAGTCCGGAAATTTTTTAATTTCCGGATAAAAACTAAACCCGCAAAAAATTTGCTGCACAAATACAAATAAACTTTCATTTCCTCAAATTCAGCTGCGCGCTCAATCCTGCTTTTTGACTCATGACACGAAATATCATTCATTGGCAATATGCATTGAATATGGTAAATATTCTTCGAACTAATATTTCACAGGATTTTTTTGCGTACATTTTTCATTAGATGGAGCATTGCATGCTAAAAAAACACATCCTGATTCTGTTTGGAATCATATTGACAATATCAATGGCTGCAAATTGCCGGGGAGCCGAACAGTCCACATTGGACCAAATCAAGAAACGCGGAGTCTTGCGGCATATCGGAGTACCCTACGCCAATTTTGTTACCACTGATCAAAAAGGCCTTTCCATACTGCTGATAAAAGAATTCGCTGTCCATCTCGGAGTCGAATATGAATATGTGGAATCAGATTGGGACAATGTAATAAGCGACCTTGTCGGCTACGACGTCACCCATAACGGGAAAAAAGTTATACTAGGCAGAAAACGTCCAGTCAAAGGAGACCTTATAGCCAACGGTCTGACCATACTCGAGTGGAGAAAAAAAATTATTGACTTTTCCGCTCCCACCTTCCCTACCCAGGTCTGGCTCGCCTGCAAAAGTAATCACCGACTGCGACCGGCCCAAATCGAAAAAAGCGAAGCAGAGACCATCAAGCATACCAAGTCGCTTATAAAAGGACTGCATATACTCGGAGTAAAAAACACATGTCTTGACCCCTCATTATACGGACTCGAACAAGCCGGAGCGATAATTCATGATTTTCAAGGCAATTTGAATGAACTGGCTCCGGCAATAATAAAAGGATCGGCCGAAGCTACCCTGCTTGATGTTCCGGATGCTCTTGTGGCCCTGCAAAAATGGCCGGGCCAGATAAAAATTATCGGCCCGGTTTCCCCGCGACAGGATATGGGTGTAGCATTTCGCCCTGAATCCCGCGACTTATTGGATGAATTCAATAAATTTTATTTTAAAATCAGAAATAATGGAATGTATTCTAAAATGATCAAAAAATACTATCACAGCGTATTCAATTATTACCCGCGTTTTTTTTCCTATCAATGACTGTCGGGTAACTAATGCCGAACAAGAGCACACCCCAAAAGCACCTCCTGATCCCGAGTGTGTTACTGGTCATAGTACTGATTTATATGGCCGTATCCCTGGGGATAAATTACCAATCCCGAACCAACCTGCATCAGGCTTATCTTTCGCAGTGGAAACAGGAATGTAAAAACACAGCCAGGCACATCAGCTATTTTCTTACAGAGCGTAAGCAGGAAACAGCTGCTATTGCCAACAGTCAAGACATCAATAATTTCTTCATTAATCAGTCCCTTGGGATGAGTATGCGCTACGGTCTCGGGCTGACTCTGGAAAACATAGACGAGTACCTGAAAAAATACACCGGTCAAAAAACTTTTGACAAGCAAAAAATTTTCACCAGAATGATCCTGCTGCTTGAGAAGGAAAAAATACTTATTGATACCGCCGGGAAACAAAAAATATCCCCTTTAAAAGACTCTGGCTGGGATAATTTTTATGCACCGGAAAAAAAAGAACCGCACATCGCCATTCATAAAAAAGAAGGACAAACTTCCGTGCTTATAAGCGCCCCGTGCTTTTTTGAAAAAAAATACAGGGGGCAATTACTGGCCTGGATGAATATTGAACTTATTGAAAAACTTTTCCTGGATACAGAAAACACTCTTGAAGAAGGCAAACTGATAACTTCTGGCCGGGAGTATATCGCCTATAGTCAAAACCTGCTTCCAGAGTCCCTGCCCCGCCAGGAAAAATTAATTTTTTCCGGAAAAGAACCACATATTATTGAAAAAGTGGATTTCTGGAAAAACGGCAACGTCCAGACATTATTATCCATTTCCTGTCCAATCAGTCAAACAAACTGGAGGCTTTTATGGTTAAAGCCCCGAAGTTTATTCAGCGGTCATATCCATCCATGGAGCATACCGGCAATCCTGGCCGCTTTTTCCTTCATTGTTCTGGCCGCCATATTATTTCTGTTCCGGACGGGAAACAAAAACATCCTTCTTACTACCCGCCTGGAGGAAGGGAAAAAAAGAGAACGTGAAATTAAGGCCAAAAACGCGCTTTTGCAGGAAGAAATAGAGAAACGGCGGCAAATAGCCGAGGAACTGCATAAACATCGTAAATATTTACACGAGCTGGTAGAAACAAGGACTCATGATCTGAACGAACGTATCAAGGAAATGAATCTGCTGGTGCGCATTTCAGAATTGGCTGAAGACAGTTCAAATTCGCTTGAATACATATTGAATCAATCCGCTGAACTCATTCCCGGGGCCTGGCAGTATCCGGAACTGGCAACCGCCAAAATTACCGTTAAAAACCATGTATACACTTCAAAGAATTATCAAGAGCCCCACAAAGTATGTCAGCAGGATATAATCGTTCACGGCAAGAAGCAGGGGAACATTAAAGTAGGATATATTAAATCCGCGGATCAAAACCCGCCCGCTTTTTTAAATGAAGAAGACGAACTTTTGCATTTGATTACAGAGCGTATAGAAAAAATAATCGAATATCACGATACCGTAAAAAAACTTCGAGAAGCCAACAATGAAACAGGGCTGCTGCTGTCCTCTATCTCCTCCGTTCTTATCAGTCTGGATGCCGAATTCAAAATTTTCCGCTGGAATCAGGCCGCGGAACAATTCTCGGGAATTTCAGCCGATAATGCTGCCGGAAATAATTTATTGGATCTCAATATTAACTGGGACAAGGATAAAATAGAGAAAAGCCTTCTTAAGTGCTCTAAAAAACTCCAAAGAACGGAAATAATGGAGGATATCAGCTTCACCCGGCCCCAGGGCGGAATGGGTATCCTGGGGCTGACCATCCACCCGATAATCGAATCCAAACAATTATGCGGTTTTGTTCTTTTAGGCGCTGACATAACCGAAAAAAGGGCCATGCAGTCTCAACTTGCACAAGCTCAGAAAATGAAATCCCTGGGACAACTTGCTGCCGGAATCGCACATGAAATAAACACTCCGACCCAGTATGTGGGTGACAACCTGCACTTTTTGCAAGATGCCTTTGCCAGCCTGACGGAATTTATAAAAGCACATGCACAATTTCTGCGAAGAATGGAAAAAAACAATGTCAAAAATAAAATAGTCGAAGAAATACACGCCCGGGAAAAAGAAATTGATTTTGATTTTCTGGTGGAAGAAATTCCGAAGGCCCTTGAACAATCCCGGGACGGGATAAAAAGAATAACCAGAATAGTACGGTCAATGAAAGAATTTTCTCATCCGGGAGAGCGGGAAAATTCGTTGATCGACATAAACAAAGCTCTGGAAAATACGATTACGGTCTCCAAAAATGAATGGAAATATGATTCTGAACTGCAAACGGATTTCGATCCAAATTTGCCCCATGTTTACGGTTTGTCCAGCGAACTTAACCAAGTATTTTTGAATATTATCGTGAATGCCGCTCAGGCCATTCGGGAAATGCGCGAACAGAATGACCTTAAAAATAAAGGAAAAATAAATATACAAACCCGCACTGAAGATAAAGCGGCCGTGATCACGATAAGTGATACCGGACCGGGCATGCCCGAGGAAATACGGGAAAGGGTTTTTGAACCCTTTTTCACCACAAAAGATGTCGGGAAAGGCACAGGGCAGGGCATGTATTTAAGTCATCAGATTATTGCCGACAGGCTTGGGGGCGAAATATTCGTGGAATCAGAGCCGGGCAAAGGAAGTATTTTCACCATCAAGCTGCCCATTTCAGATATAATGGACAAGTAACGTATTCTGACAACGCAGCGATATGAAAACAATTCTAATCAATGACATTGTACTCGGTTCTTTTGGCATCATACATTTTCTGATCCGCTTCCTGCAAGAGAGACTTCAACGACTTGCCCGGACCAAATTCAGCAATGCCTATGGAAGCGCTTACTTTTAAATCGGTTTCTTCCTCAATACATTCAGCCAGATCAATCTGTTCCATAGCCGAATAAACGCGCTCCCTGAATTCCTCGGCCTGATTTCTATCCATACCGGGCAGCAAGGCAACAAATTCATCCCCGCCCAAACGGACAAATATATCATATTTGCGGGCGACATTGGAAATAGAGTCAACTATCCGGCGCAAAAGCAAATCTCCGGCCTTATGCCCGAACTTGTCATTAATGTATTTAAACCTGTCCAGATCGATAAACACTAGAGAGACCGGAAACCCTTTGCGTTTGGAAAAATCCAGAATACGCGGCGCGTGCCTGAATAGATATTCCCGATTATGCGCTCCGGTAAGCGGATCTATCACCCTTTCCCGATCCAGTCTTGCGTGATCAAGGACCGAAACCAGGCAACAGGCCAGAACCGAACAAAAATGTTCAAGGAAATCTGTTTCTTTATTCGGGAGATATCTGCTGGGATTGGAATCAATGAAAGTGATGTAGCCAATGGTTTTGTCCTGATAAAATTTGTGACTCAATTTCCCGACAAAACACGAACCTTGGGACAGGGCATCCGGATCAGGCGTGCAGCCCAGGGAAAAAGGAAGAATTTCCGGGGCGGGAAAATCACCCATATAGGAGAGCTCCTGTGGATCGGCAAGACCAAGCCCGGTACCGGCGGCAACCAGCTCGTCATTGGTTGCCAGATGAAGCCCTTCCGGCAGAAAGCCCCTGAACATATCCCGGTCAAGCATCAACCCCACGGAATACAATTCAAACCCGTCCTTGAAATTGGACAAAAGCTGCGGCAAATGCCGCAAATTTCTAAGAGACTGAATATTTTTGCATTGGACATGGATATTATGAAAAGAGCTCAAAATGGAGTCATAACCGGCTGAAGCAGCTCGCACACTGCTTTTTAATTCCTGATTATTTTCTTTAAGATTATCAAAGGAATCCATCAGCCCCGAATATTTATTTTGCAGATTGGTGACTGCTCCGGCAAAAGAATCAATCCGGTTTTCAAGAGAACGAAGATGCCCGATTACTCCCTCGGCATCGCCTTTTCTGGCCGCCACTCGAGCATTATCCAGAATGGTGTCTACTTCCCGTGCTCCAGGTTCCAAAAAAAGGTCCCTGGGCAAATTATTTTTAATATTATTCATGAGCTTGATGAATTGTTATCTGGTTAAACGGAATGCCCCATTTATATTTATTGCAGGCATCTACGGCCATGCGCTGCATCCGGCGCCGCAGCCGGTTGTAATGCTTAGCGCGACGGCCATGAAAATCTGCTATCATAATTAAATCCAAAGAGGAAGCACCGGCAGACTCAAATTCAACACGCAGATCCAGGATATCCCCGGCATCCCCATATTGTTCAAAACCTTCCTGAATAAAACCTTTTAAAGTCTCTGGTATATCTTCAGTACAATTCGACTGATGGGCATAGTCTATACCAAACGATACCCGAATACGAAAATTGGTGGAAAGATTTAATGGCGCCAGGGATAAAAAATCAGATGTCTGATACGTCTGGCGGCTTCCGCCCCTTTTTATTGTCTGCACCATTTCGTGCGTCTGGCTTATAACTTTGGCCTGCGAACCATCGCCAAAAAGAAGCCAGTCTCCCTCCTGGCAGGGAAACCACGGTTCCTCCGGGGCAAAAGGACGTGATTTACTGTCTACAAGATCTTTTATAGGTATACGAATCCGGCATCTTTTAAAAGCGGGATTTTCCAGGCTGGAATAAAAATTGAGATTGGACACCCGCCAGGGCACTCCGGAATAAACAATTCTTTCCCCCTCGCGTACCGATCCCAGATTCAGAAAAAGCTTTATCTGCTCCCAAAAACGCATAAACCCCTGTTTGGCGGTCCAACCGACACCCAGGAGAAAAATAATGACCAAACTGAGCAGCACCCAGTCCCCGGCGGCAAAAAGAACAGCCAGCAGGGCTCCGATAGCGGCAACAAAAGTTATTATATGCAGACAGAGCTCTATTAATCGACCATAAAAATTATTCTTTTTTCTCTTGCGACTTTTTTGCAGCAATTTGCGGATCAAACGATGCACAAAACGGAATCCTAAAAAAACCGCTATAAAAGCCAGAATCGCAAACAGGGCATTTTTACCCCGATTCCGAAAAAAATCCTCCAAATTCTGCCGGGCGGATTCAATAAAAGACTGCTTGTCCCTTTCGAGCTTTTTCAACTGACTCTCAACCACGGCCAGAGAATTCTCAAGCCTGCTTCGTTTATTTTCCCACTCTTCACGCAGATTGCGCAAGCGTTCTTTTACTGCCGGTTCTTCCGCTTCACGGATAAGACCGGATAGATTTTGCACAGCATTATTAACCTCCGGAAGTCTGCTGCGCAGAAAAGAAGATTCACTGCGAAGCCGGTCAAGATTCCGGGGACGGGCGGTCAACTTTTTCAATTCCTGAATAAGCGGCTTTACCAGACTGACAAGTTCCTGACTCCATTGAAACTGTTCCTGACTCTTTTTTTCTATATCATCCAGATCCACTCCCGTAGCGACCTCAACAAAATCAGTCTGCAAATCTTCAAGTGAAAGACTTAGTTCATTTATGTCCTCGAGAATTTTTTCTTTGTCCCTGCTTGACTGCGCTGTCTTAAGAGCCTGTCGTTTTTGCTCCAATTGCCTTTCCAGCTCAGTCACATGCTTGTGCATGGTTTCCAGCAAAAGCAAATTATCAATTTTATTTTGCTGCGTCACTTTGGAAAGATTTATATCCGAAATATCCTCGGAGGCTTTGGCAACGGATAAAAAACAGCCGAAAAACAAAAAAAGCAGGCCCCAGAAAACAGCCTGGCCGAAATGAAAATTTTTCACTATTTCACCTTCTTTTCACGATTGTTTTATTTTTACCGTACCTGTTCGCCATACTCGCAAACTGGACCGAGCCCACTTATAAAATATGGAACAATTCCATGCAGTTACAAAAGAAAAATAAAAATTCATCTCTGCGCAGGTTCTCTGTATGATGAAATCCGCATTTCGGTTTCGGCATTTTTCCAGGTCACGTCTATCTGGCCGAATTGTGCCGTATTCATAACCGGTATCTGTTTTTGGAACAAATAATCGGTAACTATTTTGTGCGGCATCCGAAAATAATGCAGAAAACCGGCTGAACTCAAACATAGTTTTGGATTTACCCGGCGGTAAAAGCGGGGCGAAAAACTGCTTTTGCTTCCGTGATGAGGCAAAACAAGCACTTCCGCTTCAAGTTCATTATCCATTGCAAGCAATTTTTCAATACCCTTGTCCTCAATATCTCCGGGAATCAAGGCCAATCCGCGCCTGTTCCAGCAAAGACGCAGAACAAGAGAATTATTGTTGCTTTTTTTATAATCATGAAATCCGGGCGGATAAAGCACGCGCAGACAAAGTCCGCTTCCCAGGTCAACAACATCCCCTTTTCTGAGTACCCGGACATCCGTCTTCCCTTTTTTAACCGAGCGCAATAATAAATGACCGTCATATTTATCCGGCCATATGCCGTTGAACCAGAAGGTATCGATCGAAGTCTGGGCCAGGGGATAAAAAAGCCCGCGCAAATGATCCATATCCCCATGCGACAATATGCAATTCTGCGCTGCGGGCCAACGTCCCCAGGCCAAGGCCGGGGCGACAACCCTTTTTCCGAGATCATAATCCAGGTTCCAGGACCCGCCGCCGTCAATAATGCTGAACCTGCCTTCAGGAGAACGGATAAAAACGCATTGGCCCTGTCCGACATCCATTAATTGCAATCGGACTGAACGATCCAGTCTGGAGGCAAGTAGCGGGCCAAAAGCCACCAGGCACACAGAGAGCATAACCATGGCCGCCCTTTTAAAATATTTTTGATAACAAAAATAATAAACCAAGGAAAGGACCAGGAAATAGTAGCCTGCAATTTGTCCCCACCGCGGCCGGATAACTACCAGAGGGTCAAGCCAAAAACGGGCGTCCATGAAAGCCAGCAAATCGGCAAATGGATTTATCGCGCTGCCCATGCCCCAAAAAGCAATTGCGGCCAACGCAGGCGAAAATAGACTTAAAATCAAACCCAGAAAAGCAAGCGGAAGTATGAAAAAACCCAGTAAGGGGAGCCACAGCAAATTCAGATACAGATGGGCGCTCAAGTATCCAAATGTCCAGGCCTGAACCGGCACCAGAAATATATTCACCGCCAGAGTGATCATGAATAAGCTCCCCAGGTAAACCGGGACAGGACGAAGAGGAAAATATGGAAGACGGGCCGGAAGCTTTAAAAAATAAGGATAAAAGACGCATATGCCGGACACGGCCAGGGCCGAAAGCTGCAGACTGAGATCGAACAGGGCCAGCGGGTCAAAAATAATGATGACCGCCAAAGCAGAAAAAAGAGCATCCACAAGATTGCGGCTGCGCCCGATCCAGACAAATATACCCCAGAAAAAAAACATGAGCCCGGATCGGACAAGAGAATGCGGAGCCTGCCCCAGCCAAATATAGGCAAGACAAAGGGGAGCGGCCAGGCAAAAAGTCAGCTTGGGTCGGGGCAGATACAGATACACCTTCGGTACAAGAGAACCCGTCGCTCCGGCCAAAAGCCAGCCCATGAGCACCACCATGCCCAGATGCATGCCGGAAAGAGCCAGGCTGTGCCCCAGGGAAGCCCTTCTTACCTGATCGACAAAAATTTCGCTCAGAAAGAAACGCTCCCCGAACAATAAAGCCAGCGCAACCCCTTTAACCCGCTCAAATTTTTCTTCACTCCATCCGCCGCGCAAATGTTTGAAACTTTCGGACACGGAACCGATAAGTTTGAACCGCGCTCTGCTCCAGAAATCGCCCCGGCCCGCGATTTTTACTTCTGATTTATCCCGGACAGCATATGAACGCCAGTAAACATTCTGCTTATGCCAGTAAAATTCACTGTTCCAAAGTCCGCGATTACCTAAGCCGTGTACCGGCTTGATACGGGACTTGAAGGAAATCTTTTGCCCGGGCAAAATAAAAGAACGGGCCTCATACCAATTGACAACCATCCCGGCCGGGAGCTCATGTCTGCCCGTTTTACTGTGGACAACAACCCCCCTTAAAATCATTCTTTCCCTTTTCCCGGGCCTGGAACAGACTTCATCAACCACACCGGATATCCGCACTTTTTCCCGGTTAAGCATGTATCGGGGGGTCCCGCCCTCCGGAGCTTCGGGAAAAACTGCAACTGCTGCTGCATATCCGATTGCAGCGGTTACAAGCATAAGTAAAAAATATTTAAAAGAACGGGTCCACAAAACAGCCTGTACCAAAAACAAAAAACCGGCAGCCAAGGGATAGCAAAAACCCCATATGCCGGTCAAAAAAACAAGAAAAAATTTTTCCCGGGAAAGAAGATGCAAAAAGCGGGATTGCATGGCGTTATCTGTCCATGAATTTTTTAAGCACCTGCCTTGGCTTGCTCCCCTCCTGTGAGCCTATTATTCCATCCCGTTCCATCTGTTCTATGAACAGGGCGGCTTTATTAAAACCTATGCGCAGTCTGCGTTGTATTAATGATATGGAAGCCTTGCCGTGATCCATTACAAATTCTACAGCCTCCTTGTATTTAGGATCATCTAAAACCGGATCACTGCCTCCGCCGCCCGGAGCATCGCCGGTATCGTCCTTAAATTCAGACAAATCAATCTGTTCCTGGCCGCCGCCCTTTCTTTTCCAGAATTCAACCACGGACACGATTTCCTCGTCCTGGACAAGAGCACCATGAATCCGTTGTAATTGCCCACCGCCGGCCTTAAAAAGCATGTCTCCCATCCCAAGCAAATATTCCGCCCCCTGGGAATCAAGGATTGTCCTCGAATCATGTTTGGAACTGACCTGAAAGGCTACGCGCGAGGGAAAATTGGCCTTGATGATTCCGGTTACCACATCCACTGAGGGGCGCTGCGTGGCCAGAATCAGATGGATACCCGCGGCTCTGGCCAATTGGGCCAGCCGAACTATGCTCACTTCCACTTCTTTGGCCGCTGTAAGCATCAAGTCGGCCAGTTCATCAATTATCACCACCATATAAGGCATGGGCTGCAGGTCATTAAGTTCTGGTTCTTTCTCAAAATCAACTGAATAGAGCTTGCTGTTGTAGGCCTCAATATTCCGAACCCCCAAACGGGCCATGGCGTCGTAGCGGTTTTCCATCTCATGCACGGCCCAATCCAGCGCGACCTGGGCCAGGGACATATCCGTAACCACGGGATGCACCAGATGAGGCAGGTCGTTATAAACGGCCAGTTCGATCCTCTTGGGGTCAATAAGCAAAAATTTCAAGTCCTTGGGTCCGGAATTAAAAAGCAGGCTGACAATGAGCGTATTCAGGCACACACTCTTGCCCGTGCCGGTAGCTCCGGCAACAAGAAGATGCGGCATGCGGGCCAGATCTTCAACCCTGGAGCCGCCCTGAATGTCCTGTCCCAGAACCATGGGCAAAGCCGCCCGGCAATCTGTGAACCCGGATGACTCGAGTATCTCGCGCAAGAATACAGTCTGCCGTTTTTTATTCGGGATCTCTATTCCGACCGTGTCCTTACCGGGCAAAGGAGCTATTATACGCACGGAAACAGCCTTCAAGGCCCGGGCCAGATCGTCATGTAAATTGGCTATCCGGCTGACCTTTACTCCCGGAGCCGGTTTGTATTCCAGCATGGTGATCACCGGCCCCGGTAGGGTATTTTGTACTTCGCCCTGAATGCCGAATTCTTCAAGACAGTCACGCACCCTTTGCGCTGTTTTTTGTGCCTCGCCCTGGTCAACGCCTTTTTCCTTTTCCGGCAATGCCAGCAGATTCAAATCCGGAAATTCTCGCTTGATATCAACTTTTATTGCCGGTTGAGTCTTTGCGGCTGCATTCTTCTTTTTAGCCTTTTTATTACGGACATTGTTCTCCCGTCTTTTTTTATTTTTCCGGCTTTCCGCAACCTTTTGCGCGCCACCTGCTGCCAGCGTCTCCTCTTTTGACCAGCCGGACAATTTAGCCCGTAAAGAAACAAAGATATCGACGACAAACCAGAACAGCCTGGTCCAGCTGAAAGTTCCGGCAAGCTGCAGAAAAAGCAAGGAACAGCAAATCAGGACCAGCAAGGCCCCCCAATAACGGAAGTATTCATAAAGAATATCATACAGAATGGAACCCAGCATCCCGCCGCCAGTGATCCGAAACAAAATTATGTGCTGCGTCGGCCAATTATAGGCCGCCCAAATTGTCAAACACACAAAAATTCCCGCCAGACCGATTGTCTGCCACCAGCGAATTGAAAACCGGGGACTGAACAGGACAAGAACTATATATCCCAGCAAAAAGGGCACAAGCAGGGAAACAATGCCGAACAGTTCAACCAGAGTCCCGGCCAGATAGGAACCGACTAAACCGGCCATGTTATGCAGCTTGAAATCCGAACTCACCTGCTGGTTGAAAGTCGGGTCCATGGGCCAGTAGGAATAAAGACTTACAGCGGTTAAAAGCGCCAGAAAAAAAATGGCTACCGCTGAAAATTCACGCATCATTCTATTGCCGTTCAAAACTGTCCACCCATTTTATCTTAATTTTACTTATGAGGTTAAAAAAATAATCAACTCAAGGCCTGCAAAGCCGCTGACACGACAAGGCAGGAAAAAAGTCCTGCAAAAATCCAATTAATTCTTATCCGGAAATTTAAAAATTTAATGAACAAATTCAAAATTTCCGAATTCAGACTTATCAAGTTACCGAATAAAAACCAACTACAGATTGCTTCCGGATTATCTGCGATGACAGATACAACGGCTGCGGCAACAAAGTCAAAGGGCGTGTTTATCGACCTGCGGACCGGGAGAAGTACTTTAGACGGGCTCAAACTAAGCAGGCAAAAACGCAAACAGATGGCCATTGACAGCGCAAAAAGCAGAGTATAAGAAATTGTGAAATTTTTCTTAAGGAGGATACTAAATTGAACATCTTGATTTTCGGACCCAACGGAAGCGGTAAAGGGACTCAGGGCTCTCTGGTCAAGAACAAATATGATCTGGCCCACATCGAATCCGGAGCCATTTTCCGGGAACATATCGGCCAGGGCACGGAACTGGGCAAAAAAGCCAAGGAATATATTGACAGAGGCGACCTGGTGCCGGACGACATCACCATCCCCATGGTCCTTGAGACCCTGAAGAAAAAAGGAAAAGGCGGATGGCTGCTTGATGGTTTTCCCCGCAATATCGAACAGGCCAAAAAACTTTGGGAAGCATTGCAAAAAGAAGGCATGGGACTAGATTATGTAATTGAAATCCTCTTGCCCCGGGAAACCGCCAAAAACCGGATCATGGGCCGCCGTCTGTGTGTAAACGATCCCAATCATCCCAACAACATATATATTGACGCCATCAAACCGGACGGAGACAAGTGCCGGGTTTGCGGCGGAGAGCTGAAATCAAGGTCGGACGACCAGGACGAAGCGGCAATTGATAAGCGCCACAACATTTATTATGACAAAGAAACAGGTACACTGGCGGCCGCTTACTTCTATAAAGACCTGGCTCCAAAGGCCGGCTTCAAATACATCGAACTTAACGGCGAAGGTGCGATTGAAGACATCAAAGACACCCTTTTAAAACAGATGGATTAGTTTTTAAAGAACGCCAACAATACAGACAACAATAAAACATGCCCCTTGTCCGCTTCACAGAAACGGACAAGGGGCCTATATGCCAAAATGGAAATAAACATTATAGAACCGAAGACCGCCCCGCCCATAGACCGGGCTTATGTAATCAGCATGACCATTAAATCGTTCAAGGGCAGAAAGAACGTCCAGGTTCATCTTTTTCGTCCCGATTGGGATCCGGTAGAAGAAAAAGACCTGCCGTGGGACAAGCTGCTCGGGGAACCTGTGCATGAAAAGGCGGATGCGGACCCGAAAATTTCCCGCAAGGTCATCATGGAAGCTTTTACCCGGGAACAGCGGGATGAAATTATTGAATATCTGCAAAACCGCTATTCATCGCGACTTAAAAATATTGAGAGTGCAGCCTTTGAGTTCCCGTTGCCTACCGGGTTGCCGCCATTGAGCGGACTGAACGCGGGCGAGCATAACGGAATAATGGAGTTGGAAATCGTCCCCCACTATCCGCTGCCTTACCCTGTGCACGGTTTTTTCGATTTAAGCGCGCACCAGCCGATCATGAACGGAGCGAACGGCTCCTGATCCACATATTCCATTCCACGGCTTCAATCTAAAGGACACTTCCACGGCCCTTTTTGAGTGGAAAAGCGCAGAGCCTTTTTCAACTTGCGTATAAAAGCGGATAAATCAACTTCCCGGGCACCGAAACGCAGCACGTGCGGGGTTGTCTGCTGACAATCCAAAAAATGAAAACCCCAAATATCCAGGGCCCGCGCCAGATAAACAAAAGCCACTTTCGAGGCATCTGCCCGGCGGTGAAACATTGATTCGCCGAAAAAGGCCTTGCCGAGACTTATTCCGTACAGCCCCCCAACCAGGTCCCCACCCTCCCAGACCTCCACGGAATGGGCATACCCCAGATTATGCAGCCGGACATAGGCCCGGATCATTTCCGGCATTATCCATGTGCCTCGGCTATCAGGACGCGGAGTATCTGCGCAGGCCCGGATCACCTTTGCAAAAGAAGAATCAAAGGTCACATTGAATTTTCGGGCATTCAGCACCCGGCGCAGGCTTTTGGGGATATGCAGCGCGGAAGGGATTAAAAGCGGACGCGGACTGAGGCACCACCATAAAAGCGGCGTATCTTCACCATACCAGGGAAATATACCCCGGGAATAGGCGGAAAGCAGCCTCTCCGAACTGAGATCCCCGCCAACGGCAAGCAAACCGTCCGGTTCAGCGAGTTCAGGCGGAGGAAATTCAGTATCTTTTCCAAGATAAAAGACTGTCATTTAAAAAAAATACAGCCGCCAAATTGCTGAATACTGAAAAAAGTTGTCTTCAAACTACATCCAAAGATTAAGCCGCACTATAACCGTCTTCTGTCGTATGAGCGCATCATAATACGTGAACATATAATTACACAAATTTACAAAGTTAAATTGGAAAAGGTCCATTTCCGGATAAAAACTAGGGCACTGCCCGAAAATAAAACTCCCCTTTCCGATATCCGATTCTTATCTTATCTCCCTTGCAAAATTGTCCGCTCAAAATTTTATCCGCCATTTCGTCTTTTATTTCTTCCTGCATAACTCTGGAAAGAGCCCGAGCGCCGAAATGAGGATCATATCCTTTTTGAGCCAGAATTGTCCGAGCGTGAGCAGTTAATTCCACCCGGATATTCTTTTCGGACAATTGAGTGTTCATCTCACGCATATATTTATCAACAATTTGTTCCATGATAGCGCGATCAAGGGAATTAAATGGTACAACGCCGTCCAGGCGATTGCGGAATTCCGGGCTGAACAAACGTTCAACTTCCTGCATCCCTTTTGTCGTGACATCACTTCCGGCATCCGAGGCAAATCCTATATTCTTGGAGCTCATTTCCCTTGCTCCGGCATTGGAAGTCATAAGCAGGACAACATGCCTGAAATCAGCTTCCCGGCCGTTATTGTCAGTCAAGGTAGCATGATCCATTACTTGCAGGAGAATATTGAACATATCCGGATGGGCCTTTTCAACCTCATCCAGAAGAAGAACGCAATGAGGATTTTTGCGGATCGCCTCGGTCAAAAGCCCGCCCTGATCAAATCCTACGTAACCTGGAGGCGCGCCTATAAGCCTGGCCACGGCATGCTTTTCCATATATTCACTCATATCAAACCGGAGGAAGGAGACTCCCATGACCTCGGAAAGCTGCAGGGCCAGTTCCGTCTTGCCCACTCCCGTTGGTCCAATAAGCAAAAAACTGCCTACTGTTTTTCCCAATTCACGCAGTCCGGCCCTGGAACGCTTTATGGCCCTGGTTATGGAATCAACAGCCTTATCCTGGCCGAAAACAAATTTTTTGAGCTCAGTATCAAGTTCCATCAATCGATCACGATCACTTGTCGAAATCTGTCTGGAAGGGATACGCGCCATCCGCGCGATAACCTTTTCAATATCCTTCGGTGTAACCTGTTTTTTCCCCTTGGGCGCGTCTTCAAGAACAAAGGCGGCCCCGGCCTCGTCCATCACGTCTATCGCCTTATCCGGCAGATACCTTTCCCGGATAAACCTGGCGGATAAGTCAATAGCCGAATGCAAGGAAGAAGGCATATACTTAACCTTATGAAAATCTTCATAATAAGGTCTAAGCCCCAACAAAATTTTAAAACTCTCATCCTGACTCGGTTCCGGAAGCTCTATCCGCTGAAAACGGCGGGAAAGAGCCCTGTCTTTTTCAAAATGATTCTTATATTCCTCGTAGGTGGTCGATCCAATACAGCGAATCGCGCCGGAGGCCAGAACAGGTTTTAAAATATTGGACGCGTCCATCGAGCCGCCGCTGGTTGCCCCGGCGCCGACAATAGTATGAATCTCATCGATAAAAAGGATGGCGTCATCCATGGCTTGCAATTCGCTTATCACTCCCTTGAGTCGGGATTCAAAATCACCACGGAATTTCGTCCCGGCCAAAAGTCCTCCCATATCCAAAGCGAAAATCCTGGTATCCTGAAATTGTTTCGGGACATCATTCTGGGCAATTTGCAAAGCAAGCCCTTCAGCCATGGCTGTTTTGCCCACGCCCGCATCTCCAACAAATATCGGATTGTTCTTGCGGCGGCGGAGTAAAACCTGAACCACCCTTTTCATTTCCTGCTCTCTGCCGATCAAAGGATCTATCTGTCCTTCCAAAGCTTTTTGCACCAGATCAACAGTGTACAATTGAAGATGGTTTTCTTCTTTTTTTGCCTCTTTCGATTTTTCAGCATCACACCCGGGACAGGATGAACCAGGCCGGTCGCTGCGCATCCCGTGCGAGATATATTCCAGAACATCCATGCGTCCAAGCCCCTGCGAACGTATAAAGTATACCGCAAAGGCATCTTCCTCTTCAAACATGGCTGCCAGAAGATCTCCGGTCTGGACCATATTCTTTCCGGCGGATTGCACCTGCATTATGGCTTTCTGCATCACCCTTTGCACACCCATGGTCTGGATAATTTCCCGTTCCTGGTTTGCAGGATGCACTTCCATATGTTCAATAAAAAAATGTTCCAGCTGATTTTGCAGCCGGTTCAGTTCAATCCCCATTTCAGAAAGAATTTCCTTGCCCTTGTCGTCCAGGATATATGCATAAAGTATATGCTCAAGGGTCAAAAACTCATGGTGCCTGGTTTTTACCTCCCGGATGGCGAAAGCAATTATTCTTTCCAGTTCTTTACTTAGCATCTATCTACACCTCTTCCATTGTACACTTCAATGGATAACCTTGTTTTCGGGCCATGTTTCGAACCAGATGGACCTTGGTTTCCGCTATTTCGGCTGTATACACCCCGCACACGCCAACTCCGTCATTGTGGACTTTCATCATGATTTGATTTGCTTCTGCTTCATTTTTATTGAACACTGTCTTGAGGACCACAATCACAAATTCCATGGTCGTATAGTTATCATTGTGCAGCAACACCTTGAATCTTTTCGGCTCATCCAGCTCATCATCCGAAAAAACATCCACACCGTATTGAATCCTTGTTTCAGTCATACATATTACCTTAATTCCACACGGCTAAAAGTCAAATCAGGATCCGAACTCCTGGATCCATTCATCCAGGGCATCTCTTATCTGTGTAGCCTGTTTTACGGACGAGATATTGAACTTGGACTGCGGCCGAAAACGCCCTCCCCGTTTCTGGTAGCGAACCACGCGAAACTTGATCGGACCAAATTCGTCCGTATTTCTATTCAAATCCTGGTACGCATAAAGTATGGTGGTCCATGCCCCCCGGGTCAAAACTTCTTTTTTCACTTCCTGCACCACCTGAATTCCGTTTTCATCATACCAGTCTATAGTCAGATCATCTATCCTTTCCGACATAAAAACCTATCCTTGAGTCAAAGGTAAACAATTAGCAGATACTCGCCACATTTAAATTACCGCCTGCCATTCTTTTGCCGGCTTTTGCTTAGAATCCCGCCCGGTTGTCTTTTGCACTTAAAAAAACACCAAAAAACGCAGGCCGAAAGCAGGCGCAGCAAAAAGTTTAGTGAACGGCTAACAATATGGATTATATCCGCGGGCATAACCCGATGTCAAACCATTGCACTTCCAAATCGAAAATCAAAACTTTTTATCGCGCAATTTTTTCCTTCATCCCGCGCATGGCACCTCAAAGGCCGAATACGTTTCTGAACACCCCTTAAAAAAGGGCTACCGTTTTGAAACAAAAAAAGTTAAGGAGTGGAACTTTACGGAGTCAACCAGTATGAGCGCATATATAATTCATCTGATAAATCTAGGCGGAATCTATATCCTCCTGGCATCGAGCCTGAATATAATCGTCGGCTATTCAGGTCAGATTTCCCTTGGGCACGCGGCTTTCTTCGGGATCGGAGCCTATACCTCGGCCCTTGTCTCGCTGCACCTTCCCGGCATTCCATTCATCCTGCTCATCCTCTGCGGCGGTCTGGTTTCAGCATTGCTGGCCCTGGCCATCAGCCCTCCGGCACTTAAATTAAAGGACGAATACCTCGCGGTTGTTACCCTGGGACTGGGCATTATCGTCGAGCTGTTTTTAAAAAATTCCGAGTTCACCGGCGGTCCGGACGGACTGTTCGGACTCCCGAATTTCGGACTCGCCCCCTGGGAATTTTCTATCTATATATGGTCCGTACTTATCATTTGTTTAATAACTACCTGGAGACTTTCCGGCGGACAGCTAGGCCTCAACCTGACGGCCATTAATGAAAATGAATTTACCGCGCAAACCATGGGCATTTCTCCATTTCCACTGAAGGCATTATGCTTTTCGCTTTCCGCCCTTTTTGCCGGTTGTGCCGGATCACTATACGCACACTACATAACGTTCATAAGTCCCGGAGCGTTCGGTCTGCATACATCAATCCTTTTATTGTGCATGGTTGTCCTGGGCGGCATGGGAACAATCTTTGGACCGGTAATAGGGGCCGCGTTTCTTTTCCTGTTGCCGGAATTTCTACAAAAAGTCGCCGACTACCAAGAACTTGTCTACGGATTTTTACTTATAATCACCTTAATATTTCGTCCTCAGGGACTTCTGGGCAAAACGCGCAAAGTAAAAAAAGATGCTTAAACTCCGCAGTATTCAAGCCTATTACGGACGTATACACGTGCTCAAAGCTATTTCCCTGCATATGAACCGCGGTGAGATAGTCTCCGTAATCGGGGCCAATGGTGCCGGCAAATCCACACTGCTCAAAACAATAGCCGGGCTTCTGAATCCCGGTTCCGGAAGTATAATCTATCAGGGCGAGGATATCTCCGGTTTGCCTCCGGAAAAAAGAATACGCCAGGGCATCGCTTTATGTCCGGAGGGACGAAGACTTTTTAAGGGACTGAGCGTGGAGGACAATATTCTGCTCGGTGCCTATGTCCGTAAAGACAAAAAAGAAATCAAAAAAGATGCCGATAACATGCGCCGGGAGTTCCCTATCCTGGACAAATTCTGGAAACGCTCGGCCGGCAGTCTCTCCGGCGGGGAGCAACAGATGGTCGCCTTGTGCCGCGCGCTTATGGCCAGCCCGGAACTCCTTCTGCTGGATGAACCGTCTCTTGGCTTGTCTCCCCTTCTGGCCCGGGATATTCTGCAGAGCATTGAACGTCTGAACCGGGAAAAAAAACTGAGTATCCTCCTTGTCGAACAAAACGCCAGGGCGGCCCTTAAAATGTGCCACAGGGCATACGTACTCGAAACCGGACGCATAGTAATGGAAGGAGAGGGAAAAGATCTGCTCAGTCACAAAGACGTGCAGCGCGCATATCTGGGCAAGGGATACAAGGAAGTATGGGAGCGCTAGGTATTCCGAATGCTTAAAGTCAACGATCTGAACAAACATTTTGGCGGCGTGCAGGCCTTGCTGGACATTGATTTTTCACTGCAGG
This sequence comes from Thermodesulfobacteriota bacterium, assembly GCA_051748085.1. GTDB lineage: Bacteria > Desulfobacterota > Desulfovibrionia > Desulfovibrionales > Desulfonatronovibrionaceae > CAYNNQ01. Next base: position 10,940 of record JBNJHA010000022.1, on the reverse strand, counting down.
AAAACGAAATCCTGGGAGTTATCGGTCCCAATGGCGCCGGCAAAACCACACTCTTCAATGCGCTTTCCGGAACATTGACTGTAAACTCCGGAAAAATTTTTTTCCGGGACAAAGAAATTACGCACCTTCCCCCTCAGAAACGCAGCCGCATGGGAATAATGCGCACTTTTCAAAATCTCAGTTTATACGATGATCTGACGCTCCAGGAGAATGTCATACTCGGAGCCAATGCCTGGTATCGTCCCGGTTTGAAGGACATATTCGACTTGAAATCCCCAAAATATACAAGAATCCTACCCACGGCCATGGACAATCTGCGCCTCGTCGGCCTGGAGAGGCAAAGACACAATTACCCGGACAACCTGTCGTACGGCAATCAAAGAAAATTGGAAATCGCCCGGGCTTTGACCGGAAAACCAAAGCTCCTGCTTCTTGATGAACCCGCGGCCGGCCTTAACAATCAGGAATCTGAAGAACTCGCTGAATTACTATTGCACATAAAGGACCACTCCAAATTAACAATCCTGATAATTGAGCATGACATGGATGTGCTTATGAACATCTCTGACCGCGTTCTCGTCCTGGTGGAAGGCGGCCTTTTAACCGTTGACACCCCGAGCAACATCCAAAAGGATAATCGCGTTATAAACGCATATCTTGGATCGGAAATTTAGATACTATCCCTGGAAAATAAGGAGTAATTTTTACATGTCTCAAAATATTGTTATAATAGGGGCGGTCGCTTTGGGTCCGAAAACGGCCTGCAGATACAAGCGGCTGTGCCCGGAAGCAAAAGTAATCATGGTCGATGAAAACAAGATGATATCCTATGGCGGTTGCGGAATCCCCTATCTGATTTCTGGTGATGTAAGCGACCCCACGCAATTGCAGACCACAAGCTTCCATATGGTCCGCGATGCAAATTATTTTCAAAAGGCCAAAGATATCGAGGTACGCACCGAAACCCGGGCCCTGGAAATTAATCGCAAGGAAAAAACAGTACTCCTGCTGGATATAAAATCCGGCGAAAAATACCACCTGTCTTACGACAAACTTGTACTGGCTACCGGCAGCAGTCCCAGATTCATTGAAATTCCCGGTCGGGACCTGCAGGGCGCATTTACGGTATCCGGCCTTGAAGAAGCTGTCCGGATACGCGAACAGGTGACCACGGGCAAGGTGGGCAAGGCTGCGGTTGTCGGCGCTGGGTTCATTGGTCTGGAAATGGCTGAAGCATTGGCCGACATGTGGGGAATCGAGACCTCGGTAGTGGAAATAGCCGATCAGATCCTGCCCGGCTTTATCAGTCCAACACTGGCCCAAATAACCCAAAAGCATATGCAGGATCAGGGAGTTGAATTTTTCCTCGAAGAAAAAGTTTTGTCCATACAAGGCAAAAGGGCTGTACAGAAAATAGTCACTGACAAACGGGAAATAGAAACAGATCTGGTGGTAATGGCCACCGGAGTCTGTCCAAACGGTGAACTCGCCCGCCAATGCGGTTTGGCGGTTTCCAGCCAAAACGGAATTATCGTGGACAAAACCATGCGCACCTCGGACCCGAATATCTTCGCCGGCGGAGACTGCGTGGAAGTGGAAAATCTGATCACCGGCAAGCCGGGCTACTGCCCAATGGGCTCCCTGGCCAACAGGCAGGGACGGGTTATCGGCACAAACCTGGCAGGCGGCAAAGATACTTTCCCCGGCACAGTAGGTTCATTTGTGGTCAAGACTTTTGAACAGGCTACAGCCGGAACCGGACTTTCCCTTCAAACCGCGCTTGATTCCGGATTTAAGGCGATTTCCGCGCAGGTAATCCAATTCGATCACTCCCATTTCTATCCGGAAAAAGATCTGGTTCTCCTGGAACTGGTGGTAGAAAAAGAAACCGGCAGGATCCTCGGCATACAGGGCATGAGCACCAACGGGCACAGCCTCAAGGGCCGCATTGACGCCGTGGCCGCCGTAATGCCGTATAAACCGACGACAAAAGATATCGGGAATATGGAAATGGCCTATTCTCCGCCTTTCGCATCAGCCATGGATGTACTGAATGCAGCCGGAAATACCGCCGATAACATGATCGCCGGCAGAAATAAAAGCATACCCGTGAATGAATTCGCTGCCATATGGCCCGAGTTTAAAGACAGGGATTATATTGTTCTTGACTGCCGCAGCCCGGAAAATGCCGTTGAATTCGTTGAAAAATACCCGGAATTGTGGAAAAATATTTCTACTGAAGAATTGCGGCAGAACCTTGCCCGGGTACCTGAGGCAAAAAATATCGTCCTGGTCTGCAATACAGGCGGCAGATCATACGAGGCTCAGCTGATCCTGGCCCAAAACGGAATAGACAACACCCTTAACCTGGAGGGCGGCATCGGAGTACTGAAAAGATGGGACATGGAACTGTAAAGACTTTGTAATCCGGGCCCGGCATTTCATAACCGGCGGAGTTAAACATACAGATTGAATTCTGAAATTATTTGCTTTTACGTAACACTCTGCATTGCCCGCGTTTTTTATCGCAGGCCATGTAATTCACCGCATTCTTTGCGTACATTAAGACAAAATTTTTAAATTACAGGAAATTAAATTCCGGAGGACGCCATGTCACTGTGTCAGGATGAACACGCCGGACTTTCCCGAGAAGACCTGGAACAGCTTAAGCTGGAAAGAATGCAGGCGACCCTGCACCGGATTGATCGCAAGGTGGCCTTTTACCGCAAGCGTTTTCGGACAATTGGCTTTGATCCGGACAAATTCAACAGCTTACAGGACCTGGAACGGATCCCTCTTACTACCGAGGACGACCTGACCAAGGCCTATCCGTATGAAATGTTTGCGACGCCGCTAAAAGACGTTATCCGCATCCACTCCACTACGGGCAAAAGCAAAGATCCCATCGTGCTCGGCCTGACCGAAAGGGATCTCAATAATTCATCCAGGCTCCTGGCCCGGGTGATGCGAGGCATCGGCCTTGGCGCCGAAGATGTCTTTCAAATCACCCTCAATTACAGTCTCAGTTCCGGAGCTTTCGCCTTTCATGATGCCGCCCGGGAACTCGGGGCTTCAACCATTCCCGCCTCAGTCGGCCGAACCGAAAGACAGCTTAAGATGCTGCTTGACTTCGGAACATCCTGCCTCGTGGCCACACCCGGCTACAGCCTTATCCTGCTTGAAAAACTGAAACAGTCCAAGGCCTCGCTGGCCCGGCTCCGGCTGAATACCATCCTGCTTACCGGAGAACCCTGGCCCAAGGGAACGGAAGAAAAACTAAGAGAAGGATTCAGGGCCGAGGTATTCGATCTGTACGGACTGAGCGCGGCGCACGGCCCCGGAATAGCCGCGCAATGCGCCGAACATAGGGGCCTGCACGTACAGGAAGATTTGTTTCACGCCGAAATAATCGACCCGGAAAAGGGTTGTCCCTTGCCTCATGGACAGTGGGGGGAGCTGGTTTTGACCACCTTGACCCACGAAGCGGTTCCTCTGCTTCGATATCGCACAGGGGACAAGGCCCGGATGCTTGAAGAAAAATGCCCGTGCGGACTAAGCTTCATTCAGCTTGACCGCATTTCCGGGCGCGTTGACGACGTGTTTATCTGCAAGGGAGTGAACATATCGCCGGACAGGCTGAATCAGATCTTGGAAAGCCTGCTCGGCGCGGGTATTAAATGGCATGCTGAGGTCGAGGGGCAGGGAGCGCACCAGGATTTCATATTGAAAATCGGCATAAAGGACGACCTGTTTTATGACCAGATGAAAAAACAGCGGGAACTGGTAGACGATTTGCGCCGTTCACTGGCCCAATGGATCGGCGTCACCCCGAGAATCCTTCTGGTGGAACCGGAGAGTCTGCCGCAAGAAAAATAAAGGCCCTAGTCCGACAAATATATATAACAATTCTTCGGTCGCGAAGTGCTCTCTCCCGATGACCGTCTAGAAACTAAAAACCAGTGACAAAAAACTAGACATTGCCGGCCACATTTCTTCCTGCAAACATGTCGGTGTTTTCGATATGATATGCGCCCAATCATCCAGTAGCCGAGTACTTCCTCCGGTGTCATTCTGAACGAAAGAAGTGAGTGAATAATCTCTAGGCAGGGTACTGCCCACACTCGAATATAATGGCTGGGCTCCTTAAAAAAATTACTCAATAATTATTGAAAATTTACCTATCACGGCTTCAGTTGGCATAAAAATTTAAGACGTTTTTGCGTTTCTTGGGAAAAAGATTCAAATTCTTCTTCGGAAAGAAGATCTTCGTTTACCCAGTGAATAAGCTTGGTTGTCGCATTGCTACGCTTAAAATCATTAAAAAGCTTGGCAATAACCTTGTCTTTATGTTTAATGACCTTCCAGAGATCAAGGTACCGCTCATGCGGGCCTTTCGTATCATCATCAATAATAGCACGAATTTTTGTAAGGACACTTTCACATAAGGTGTCGAGCTTATCTTTCTCCATGGAACGAATTTTCTTCCAATCACTCTCGGATATATCGGCCATAAATGGTGTATCTCCTATTTGCTTTGAATTTCATGAAATCATGTTCATGATAATACGTTAAAAAGCCAGCCGGGAAAGACATTCTGTCGAAAATTCAATCTCCGGTCGAGGCTGTCGCCATTTTCTCGGCAATATCATTCACAATTGCATTCCAGCCCCGATTCAAGGCTTCCACCATCGGTGGATAACCGGACTGCGGCAGGGGATTTTTCTGGTCAAAACGATCTTTGGCGACAAGCACCCCCTTTGCCGAAAATAATTTCCAGTTACCGCGAATCTGGGCATAGCCGTCAAGCGTGGCCTGAAATGCATCCACGCGGATCAACAGGCGAAAACATTTTCTTTCAGCTGGAGCGGCAGATTCATACCAGTCAACGTCCGGCAAGCGAGAAGCCAATTGCGTGCGGGCAATCCTGCCGAGTTGCGCTGCCACCGACTCAGCCCATAAATGATGCCGTGCCCGATAAACCCGTCCATCTTCCCCAACCACAAGCATTCGGTCTCCGGCCAAATAATCCGCGACGCTTACCGGATACAAGCGCACACATTTGATGTCGGTCTCAACCTGTCGCATAGGTTGTTCCACTTTTCCGGAAAGCAAATATTCATCTACAGGCGGGACAGATGTACTTGAACAGCCAGTCAGAAACAACACAATATAAACAGAAAACAACAAATATTGAATGCGCATCAGTCTTTTTCTCCATTGACTTTCGGGGGTATGCGGTCCGCACGGAATTTACGATCAAAAATCAACGCGTTGGGCTGCTCCCGCAATTCATGTAGTAGCGGCTGCAAATTGTTCAGCACTCTCTGCAATGCCTGCATCCTATTCTCAAGTTGCCGGCTGAAGACACTGCCTTCATCATAGTCGGCCAGGGTATCGTCCAGCTGCCGTACAGCCGAAGTCAGCCTTTCAGGCAGCTTTTGAGTCTCCGGCGTGTCTATCAAATCGTTTAAGCTTTTAGCCAGCTTGGATATATCGCTGAGAGTTTCATCCGAAGAATTTAAAGTGGAATTCAAACTGCTAAGCGTGCCCTCCAAAGGCAAGGAATTCAGCTTGTCCAAGAGGACATTAAGCTTGGTCTCAATACCGTCAAGTCCGCTTTTGGCCACTGTTGGAAAAAGCGGATAACCCCCAAGTTCAAATTTTTCCTGCGTTTTTACTTCGTCTAGAAATCTGAGATCAATAACCTGTGCACCTGTTATTAAACTGGCAGTCTTTAACGAAGCACGGAGGCCACGGGAAAAACAATCCTTAAAAAATTCCCGCCAATATTCGGCAGAAGGATGCTCATTTTGCAGTTCAAATCGCTGAGGCTCTATACTGGCAAGCACCGGGATTTTCTCCCGCTTCAACAATGAAAAATGTTTGCGCTCCAGACCGGAAAAAGGCACTTCCTTGACCGTACCAATTCTCACCCCGCAAAATTCAACAGGAGCTCCTTCTTCCAAGCCACTTACATTGTTTTCAAAAAGAAATACGTAATTAATCAATTCATCGTATTGATTATTAATCGCCTTTTCCTGGGATTCATAAAGACGGAACTTGGACAGATCTGGTACGGGTTTGCCCGGTTTCTGGCTATCGGTAAGTCCGAAACTGATCCCTCCGGAAAGCAGAGTTTCCAATGAATCCATCCGCACTTCCAACCCGGAAGCGGAACTTTTAACCAAAAAGCCGGGCGTCAGCCAAAACTGGACCGCATCATTGACAAGGCTGTCGTAAGGGGCCTGAATAAAAATTCGGTACTTGATCGCCCCGGTTTTCACGTCAAAATCAACTTGTTCTATATGGCCAACTTCATAACCACGAAAATGAACCGGCGTTCCGATATTCATTTTGGCCATGTCCATACTGATCAAACGTACGCGGATCCCTTTATCTTCAGACGTGGACAACGGTGGTTGGGGCATCATTTTGAAACGGGTGCGCTTCTCTCCCTTTCGCCCCGGCTCCATGTCAATATAAGCTCCTGAAAGAACAGTATCCAGTCCACTTACCCCCTTAATTCCAACCTCCGGTTTTACCACCCAGAACTTGGCATCGGAATGAAGCATATCTTTTACGTCCTGATTCATACGCACAGTAATAAGCGCCTGCTTAAAATCTTCAGTTAATTTAACTTTCTTAACCTGACCAACATCAACGTTATGCACCTTGATCTTGGTTTTGTCGGCTTCTATTCCTTCCGCATCATTGGCCACCAAAATAATTTGCGGTCCCTGACTGGCCCAATTGTCATAAATCATCCATCCGGCGACAATAAATGCCAGCAGTGGCACCAGCCAAATAGTGTTGAATCTCAAAGGACGCAGATTTTCCACTTTTCCATTTTTTTTACCGCTCAAGAAATATTCTCCCTGTGTACTTCGATACTATTATCCCACAACAAACGGGGATCAAAATTCTTCGTAGCCAACATGGTCAAAACAACCACTGCAGCAAAAGGAACCGCAGCCGGACCGGGCATGACCGACATCAAATTGCCCATTTGGATAAGCCCTACAAGGGTTGCGACAACAAAAACATCAATCATTGACCAACGGCCGATGAGTTCCATGACCCGATACAATTTCATCTTTGGAACGGGGGAAATGGGTTCCCGCCGTTTACATTGCCAGCAAAGCCAGAAAAGAGATATGATTTTAAACAGCGGTATCAATACGCTGGCAAGAAGAATAATCAGCGCCACCGGATACGAACCCATTCTCCAAAGCATAAAAACGCCGCCAATAATAGTCGAAGACTCACTATTTCCCAGGGACACGGTATCCATGATTGGGAATACGTTCGCCGGGACATACATGACAATGGCCGCAAACAATAACGCCAAAGTGCGCTGCAGACTCGCCGGCTGTCTATCATTTACAGTATGACGGCAACGGTGACATAAACCGTGATCATCGGTCACGACAGCTCCACAACAATGGCATCCGGACACTCCTTGATCACGCGCCGTTTCGGACCTGAGTTCCGTGCATTCAGGAGCCCGGCCCGCCACTTGGTGCCAAAGCCAACGTTTGTCCACCAATGAAACAATTTTATCCAGCAGCAAAGCGTATCCGCAAAAAGCCCAGAAAGAATGCCCAAGACTAATATCCACCATACTCCGAAGTTTGACCATGGCAACCAGTACGGCAACCATAAACACATCCACCAGCAGCCATGGCTGCAGCACGGAATACCAGCGGGACAAAAAAAGCATGCCCGGCAGGGAGCGCTTAATTCGCAGACCAAACGCCAGATACATGACCACCAGCAAATAAACCAGAGGCAGAACAAAAAGAGCAACGCAAAGGATAGATCCAAGCAGCAGATAATCATAATCCAACAAAGTACTCACCGTGCGCGCCAATGTAGTGCTCTGACCGGTACCATAGGCGGAAAATCCAAGAAAAGTAAATGAAAGCGCCAGGATAAGCATAAGCACACAGGCGATTCCATAGCCGATTAAACGGTCCAGAACGTTTACCGGCCATTTGACAAGCGTATGCCCGCAATGCCAGCAATTCACGCGTTGACCGGCCCCAAAGGAGGGCAAGGGATTTACCCGGTCGCATTCTTCACATACTGTCGGACTTTCAACAAAAACATTCTTGTCCGCGTGCATGGAGCGCATTTCCCCTGCGGCTGATAAGGCCGTTGTATTAAATTATTTTACTTCCGGAGATAGCCCTTTTCCAGTTTAAATTCGTCAATTTTCGTAATTATTCGCTCACGCATTAAGATACGCTCACTCGTAGTTACTTAATTTTCTAGTCAAACAGAAAAAATCTCATTTGCAAAACCAAAAGCTTTAGCCAAAAAATTGGTGAACAATTACAATAATAGCAAAAACCGAAAATGTTTTTCCGATTAAAAGGCAGAACTTGAATAGCAGATAATAACCTGAAAAGGCAACAATTGATTAGTGCCAAACGGCCAAGACTAAAACCTGGCTCCTTGCCCCTGTCTGCGGGAGGCCAGACTTCATCCTTTAACCAGTTTTCTTATGCGTTCTAAAAGGGGGAAGCCGGACCGCGAGACTATTCATATAAATTAAATTTCCAAACCAATATATATCGCCGGCATAATATTTTGCTCTCCTCCATGTCAGCGAGTCCGGAGGGGGCAAGCATCAGCCGTTGGTAGAAATTAGAAAACCGCAACCCGAAAACACGGGTAACAAAAAATTTGGTAAGCAGCTACCCGAAATTTTAAAATTTCCGGATAAGAACCAGTCTAGACTTCCTTCAGAAGCTCGATAAAATCCTCGACTTGAGCAATGGAGGAACTTATGTAACGCGCGTTGTAATCCTGATTCTGCCAATATAACTGCAGATAGCCGCGTAAAGGCCGAAAAGCAGGGGCGCTTCTTTTCCAAAAATCAATACCGGGTACATCGCCTTTGGAAACAATAAAATTTATTTCCGATAAGAGTCGCCTGACCTCCCGATACAACACAGTAAACAATTGCGGAAAATTGTTTTTTAAAATTTCAGCCGATACGCAGAATTTGTCCCTGCCAAGTTCAGCGAACCAGTACAACCAGTAATGTTGCCAGAAATCGGCTAATGCCTCTCCGGCCCGCAATTTTTTTTTATCCCGGCGAACAAGATTATACAGACCATATCTGCGGCCGGTACAGGCCAAAACATTTTGAGGAAACATCACCCGGGCGACATTGTTCTTTTTAACCCAATCAGCAGCCAGGGCCGCCACGCGTCCCGGATCTGGATCGTATCGACATTTAGGATCAGCGTAGCGACATTCCCAGCAATGCGCGCAGCTCCTGGAAGTGCTCAAAATCAGATTGCCGGGCTGATAGGGTCCGGTCTCCCACGGATGCACCGGACCGACCGAAAGATTCAACACCCGCAGGCCGGTCCAGGCCGCGAGATGCATAGGCCCTGTATCCGGAGTAATCACAAGCTGCAGGGTCTGGCCGGTAACCGCGAACTTTGCCAGATCCATACGGCCGCTTAAATCAGGTGCTTTAAAGCCAAACTGTTTTTTAATCCGGACCGCCAGTTTTTTTTCCGCCGCCCCGCCCAGAATAACCGGATCTAATCCCCTTCTGGCCAAGGCCTTCATAAGTTCGGACCAGAATTCAACCCCGGGGCGTTTCGATTTCTGGCTGGCCCCGATAAACAGCCCTACTGCGTTTTCCTTTGTTCCGAACCGCCTGGGAGGGGACCATTTGGTCCCGGCAATCACTGAACGGGGAATAACGTCCAAGGCATTAAGATCCGCCCAGTGAAATCGATTATAGCGGTTGTTGTGAACAAGCGAAGCGCGGTAAAGTTGCCAGTTGCCGTTTATTCTGAGCGCGCCTCTTTTATCTTCAAACGGGCCAATCACCTCTTCGCTCTTGACCTGCCCCGCCAGCCATGCCGCTTTTGTCCGATGGCTCAGATTGAGCACCAGACTGAATTTACGCTTCAAAACATGTCTATATCCATCCCAGGGGATATAAACCACCTGAGGCGAAATAGGCATAAGCTGTTTGTAGAATTTTTCCTCGGCCACGGCCCAGATAGGAGTATTCGGATACTGCCGCTGCAGCCATAAGAAAAGCGGGAATGAGAGGATCAAATCGCCCATCCTCTGCATTTGCAATACAAGGATAGGTTTAGGCATATATTTCGCGCATCTTCTTAATCAATTTTCGCAGTCGAATTTCATAGGTATGCTCGGATAAAATTCGTTGCCGCGCCGAATGAACAATTTTCTCCCGCAATCCCGGATGACGCAGATAATAGCGCACCAAATCCGGAATTTCTTCAACGCAGTCAAAACAAGCAGTCTCCCGTTCAAGGTCAAAAAGTTCTTTGAGCTGCCGGCGATAGTCCGTGAGCAGAAAGGAACCGGAGGCGGGCACGTCAAAAACCCTCTGGTTGACCGCCCCCTTCATCTGCGCGCTGGTACAATTGAAATTGATCCGGTTATGCGGATAAAAATCCGGCAGCTGAGAATAATAATTAAGCTCGCTGCATCTCCGCCAGCCGTCGGCGTCAGATAAAGTCTCCAGCCAGCCGTCGTCACCGGCAATAATCGGATTGAACTTGAGTAATTGCCTGATGCATTTTTCCCGGTAAATTCTGGTCGCTTCCCAGGTTATCCCGGTTTCATAACGCAAGCGGTCTTCAATATCCTGCACGGCAGCAAATTCTTCCCAGAGATCGGGCTTGTTCATCCGGAGAAAATTCTGCACGGAATGCAGCTCGGACAGACCGAAATGTTCGCCGACTTCCCGGTACATGGATTTGAGTCGAGAGGTAAGGACGCTGTCCCTTAATTTACTGCGCACCTTGTACACCATAGAATTGCCGACAAAAGCCACGTCATTGTCCGGGGACATGCTTCCGTTTCTGGAAACGAAACGCTCGGAGTCCGTGGCCAGGGGCAAAAAAGTCAAATGTTCGAATCCGCGTTCCCGCAGGGTG
>JBNJHA010000021.1:9380-37354 GCA_051748085.1 Thermodesulfobacteriota bacterium | reverse complement strand
TATTCCGGAAACGGGGCCACCACCCATTCCCTGGTCATGCGCGGCAAGACCGGGACCGTGCGCCGCATGGAATCCTTTCATAAATGGGACAAACTGATGCGCATAAGCGCGGTGAAATACGACTGATTTCCGCGCCGGACGTGGATTTAATTTCCGGCTTTTATGGATTCCGCCTCAGCAACACGAGGAAGAGCTGCATTCGGATTGCCCGGACTCCCTTTTAAGCCATTTCTTTATTATATACGAGGCGCAGCCCACTCCCGGGGTAAGCGATAGCGCGCCCGAAGGACAATTAAGGGCGCAGGCGCCGCATTCCATGCACCCGTCCCGGTCCACTATTTCCGCCCTCTCCCCGCGCAGTTCAAAAACCCCGTGCGGGCAGACCTCGGTGCATGACCCGCAGCCCACGCACCTGTCCACATCCAGCCTCAAGGTGCTAACGTTTTTTAAATATCTGAAATCCTGCATCAAAATCTCCCTTAAATAAAGGCCGTGGTGATCCATAAGCACACGGCCAGCACCGCCCCGGCGCCCTGCAGAGGCAAAGCCCGCTTCATTTCCTTTTCCACCCCGGAAGGGGAAGTATACGGCGTGGATCCGGTGAAATGCATGCCCAGAAACGAGCTTATAACCGTGCTCAAAAAAAGTACGCACACCCCTTCCGCAAGAGTGACTTTCCCCCAGGCAAGGAACAGGAATAAAAGCCCCAGCCCCAGACCGGGGTAAGCCGCCTTATGGGCAAAGGCCCGTCCGGGCAGCCAGGGAAGAAGCAGGGGCAAAAGGACCAGACCGGCGATAGCTCCGAACGCAATCCCGCCTGCCGCAATCAAGCCCCTTAAATACATGGATGACAGGGAGAAAACCTCCGGTCCGACTCCGGAGAGAAGAAAAAAGAAAAGCAGGACCAAAAGCCCTTTTTTCCCAAAATTGGAAAATTCCACCGGGATGAGTTCGGCCCGTTCCCTTAAGGTAAAGGTCACCCGGCGCATGCCAGTGTCCGCGCGGCTTTTCTCAAGAAAACTCGGGATGTCCTCGGCCCGGATCGGTCCCCAGACAACTGAGAAAGAACTCCTTTTGCGCACCTCGCGTCCGTTGACCCCGGTGGCCCCGAACTGGGGCAAAATGAGTCTGCGGTGGCCGACCACCCGCTTAAGTCCGGTCTTTTGCACCATGCGCACCACCTCCCGGGTGGAGAAAAGCTCCTTCCCGGCTGCGCACCACACGTTTATCCCCCGAGTATCCAGCACCAGGACCCAGGCATCAACCCCGGACAGCTCCCGGCGCAGGGAATCCAGGCTTAAACGGTAATTGGCCGTGACCAAAACCGGGGAGTTTTGATCCGGACTGCCGGTGCAGTACAGGCCGGGAGACAGGGTTGTATGACTCTCTCCCTTGAATCCCAGTCGGATCAAAAAGGCCGCGAACTTGTCGCCTTTGCCAAGCCTTGTGCTCAACTGCGGAATCCATCCGGATGCAGTGTATACAAAGCCGGTCACGAACGGATACAGCCTGTACCCGGGGCGGACCCATTCCCCGGCCTTGGGACCGGGCGGACTGCCGCAGCAGGCTTCCACGAACTCCCCGGAGTCCTTTGCATCATCCAGATTGTGCACAGAATAAAGACAAGGTTCGCCCTCGAGTTCATTTTGCGGCGGACAGCAGCAATTCTCTTCACTTTTTGGCAAAAGGCCCTGTCCGCAGGAACCGTCGCTGTCTTCCTTGTTTTCTCTTAAGTCTCCGATTGTCTGCATCATTATTTCCGCATCTTCTGGTTTATTAAAGTCTTTTGGATTCTCCGGCACAGTGGATATGTTTTTTGTGTTTTAAACTCATCCCCTTGTTGGGAATCAGCCCCGGGAGCAGCACTCCGTGCTTTGGAGATATCGTTCAAGCCGGGCCATATCCTCCCCTGCCGGATCCAGTCCGCCCAAATGTTTTTCTATAAACTGCAAAACATATCTTTGCGCCTCGGTGCTCGCCTCGGCCAGGCGGTAATGCATCCACACCCCCCTGCGTCGGCCAAGGACAAACCCCGCCTGTCTGAGAACGGCAAGATGCCTGGACACCGTAGACTGGGGCACATCCAGGGCCGCCTCTATCTCGCAGACGCAAAGCTCCCCGCGAACCAAAAGGGCCAGGATGCGCAGCCTGGTCTCCTCGGACACGGCCTTAAAAAGATGTGCTGTTTCTTGCATGTAAATCATTATATCCGGATAAGCGGATATGTCAAACCAAAAGCGAGCAGGCAACGATATTTTTAGATCACGAAACGCTTTCCCAAAATGACCGTCTAAAAACTGGAAACCAGAGACAAGAAACTAGAGGTAAGTGATTGCATTTACAGACCGGAATTGAATCCGGTGCGGGGCTTAACTTGCTGCAGGTAGAGGTAGATTACCCGCCATCGATATTAAAGATCAAAACTTCAAAAAATATGGGCTGAACAGATACAGCATCAAAAGGATTAGGAGAATAAAACTCAAAAATCCATGCCCTTCAGCGAAGAACCAAAAAAATTAGTCCACAAAAACTAAAACTTGAGAATTTGAACTTAAAAAAAGCGATTTTTAAACGAATTATTAAGTCCTGTGCAGAACTTTAAACAAGGTTGGGGCCGCCAGACAGGTAAGCAGGGCCAATAAAACAAAGGCATCCTTGGTTTCCACACTTATAAAACCTTCCTGCTGACCAATGGTGGCTGCGGCTATAATCAGACTCAGCCTTGAAGAAAGGAGTATTCCGCCTTTGATGGCCTGCCTGGGTGGCATTCTTTGCCAGACAAAAAGAAATGCGGGTATGATTTTGACTCCAAATGCCAATATAAACAATAAAATGGTCAATTTTACCTGCGACCAGGAAATCACATTCGATAAATCAAAATTCATGCCTACATTTATAAAAAAAATAGGAATCAAAAATCCAAATCCAAGGCCGGATATCTTGCTTTCCAAAGTCTCCTTCTCTCGAAGCGCGAAAGACAGCACACACCCGCCCAAAAACGCGCCAAGAACTGGTTCCAGATGAACAAATTCGGACAACGCGACCATACAAAACAGAAGAGCCAAAGCCATGCGAACGCCCTGCTCGTTAGCATCCCCTGCGGATAAAAGACGTTCCGCCCGCTCCGGATACCACCAGGCCCAGAGCCGGGCAATCCAGAGTAAAAATCCGAAACCGACAAAAAGGATCAGCGGTTGAAACAGCTTCCAGTGAAAACCGTATTTATGGCCCAAAACATAAGCCGTAATCCCCAGAAGTGTCAGAAAGTCGGCCAGGGAAGCGGCGAGTAGCAAATTCTGTCCGAAATTGGAGCGGTTAAGCCCCGCTTCTTTTATTGCCGGCATGACCAGGCCCAGGGATGTTGTGGCCAGAATCAGGGCCACAAATATTCCTCGCTCCAGAAACCAGGCACATCCGAAGGAAAGTCCCAGCGTTAAGGCAAAAATTCCCAACTGCAGAGCGATTTCTTTCCGAGACCTGGTCAAAAGAAGATTAAAATCAATCTCCATCCCGGAATAAAACATAAGGACCAAGAAACCCAGATGGGCCAAAAAAGCAGGCCAATCACCCGAAAATCCAAGATGCAGCACGCTTTTGCCCAGAATAATGCCGAAAATAATCTCCATAACCGCCGGAGGCAAGCGGACCAGACGGCTCAAAACCGGTAAAACTGCTACCGCGACGGCAACCACGAACAGGGATGAAGCCTGGTCCAGAATCACGTCTCATCCCCTACAAGCAAAACCGAACACCCGACACGGGATGCAATAAGTTCCGGGATATTCGGCGCAAGAAAAAATTTTTCCGTCTTGGGCGGAAATCCGAGGATCAGCAAATCATAACCGTCAACGGCGGCAATCGTCTGTCTGACCGGATTTCCAGTTTTGGTTTTTTCCCGAACGTCAAACTTTAAGACATGAGCCATTTCACGCATATTCTCCAATAAAGCGGAACTGGAGGTACTTTGATCGCCGCCCTTAATTATTTTTTTCTCTTCAAGCACGAGCCCGGATACTTCGGCCCCAAACTGCTTCCCCATATCCACAGCCACATGCAGAACCTGTTCGGCATTTCGGCAATGCGAAAAAAGAAATATTATTCGTTTATAGGGAAAAGTACCGCGGACAAAAAGAATCGGACGCTGTGTCGTCGCGCACAGGGACAGATACTTCGTATGCCCGAAATACTGAAGAAATGAAGCGCGGGGAGGAGACATAACGATCATCGCCGGCATCTCCACCTGGACAATTTTATCCATTCTGGCCAAATAATCCCTTTCCTTCTGTGGAAGATACCGCAGAGGAAGATCTTCAGACCATTTGGAAAGATTCTCTTTTATCGTCGACTGCCCGGAATAATAAACAACCCCGGCCCGCTTAAGCAGTATATTCAGCATTAGGTGCTGGACTTCCTGAATTATGAATTCCGGCTGATCTTCAGGGTCCAACGCCAAGAGCAGACTCTGCCCCATGTTGTGCGGAAATTGCGGACGCCCGCATTCCATAAGATCGCAAACCTCGGTAAACATTCCCTCGCGGCCCAGAATAATCAAACGGTCGCTTGGCTGGACAGCTACGGACTCGTCCGGGAAAATAAACTTTTCCCCCCTGAACATGCCCACTAACCGCCATTCAGATTGTTTAAGATCCTTTACACTTTTTCCGGCTACTGAAAAATAATTGCTGACGTCCATCTCCATAAGCTCTGCCCGGCCCAAATCCAGGGGCATAACCTTGATCCTCGGATCCTGCAGATAATGGTAAACACTTTTGGCCAAAATTCCGCTGGAAGAAACGGTCCGCACACCCAGGCGGGTAAAGTCGCCGATCCGGGCATGGCTGTTTACCAACGCCAAAGGGTAATCAACATCCTTTTCCCGGGCAAAGCGCATTACAGCCAGATTCACATCGTCATTACGGGTCATGGCCAGAACATAATCGAACCCGGACAGACCGGCGTTTTCAAGCACGACCGGGCTTGAAGCATCCCCGGCCAAAGTAGACCCGACAGCTGAATAGTTCTCAGATGCAGTCTCCAATACAGCCGGATTAATATCAATCACGGTCACCTTCCACGCACTTCCCAAAAGCTCCAGAAGCTGCTGGGCAATTCGGCCGAGACCACAGACAAGAACACGCATTATGACATTCTCTCCTGGATAGAATTTAAAAAGGACACGTTCGGCTATTGTGCACGAAAATAGCGCTCCAATTGGTAATTTTTGTAATATTTTCGGGCCATATCCCAGTAAGCATCAAGGCTTGATCCATTATTTTCATAATCTTCATGCCAATGTTCAGAGACAGGCATATCCGCATACAACTTTTCCCGTTCCGCCTCCAGAAACATCCGCGGCCTATGCATAAAATCCGCGCTGCACATAACCTGTTTGCCGCATATATGCGACAATTCGCTCAACCATTCCACTCCCCTTCTGTCGCGCATTAAATGGTGGTCCAGAATTAAAGCATCTACATTCCGGGCCAGCCGAAGCGCGTTTTCCCAGGCCGTATTTACCTGCTCCGGAGAAAGTCTGTTTAGATACAAGGGCGGACCGTCAACCAAAGCCACATCCGGGGACCAGTCAAGTATCCGGGAAACCGGTTCCATGCTCAAAAGCTGAATGTCCGATGCATGAACAAATACTCTGTCCGCGGCAATCCTGGTCATGATCACAGTGTCGGGGTTATCCACATCACCATGAAAAAAAGGACCGGCAAAAGCCACTTCTTTTTCGCCGCACTCATCGAACAGGAAATCAACGTCCAGAAAGGAATTAATATCGGTCGCTCGTTTCTTTTCCAGGCGGGACAAAAACTCTTCTGGTTTGGACCAGATGCGCACTTTCGGATTCAGGTCGATTACATCTTTTATATGCAGTTGATAAGGATTGGCATCGGCAAGCGGAACATGGTCACCGTGAAAATGACTGAAAACAATATCCGTTGCCTGTTCCCAGCAGATTAAGATATGCTTTTTTATTCGCTCACCCACGGCTATCTGAAACGGATGCGGCAACAATTTATGCCGCATGTATCCAAGAGCTATACCCGGATCAATAAGAATTTTCCTGCCGGGGACACTCACAAAACAGCACAAACCGCGCACACCCAAAGATTCGGAACTCAATATCTCGATTTGCATTTTTTCCAGAAAAATAATTATTCACCTGATTAAAAGGTTTTCCCATTGGTGGAAAAAAGATAAACGCAGACCGAAAGCTTAAACCAACAAAAAATTTAATGCACAAATACAAAAAACAGCTAAACTTTTTTGTCTTCGGCGGATATGGCCCGATGTATTATCACATACGCCCGCCAGTAGTTAAACACTCCACCCATAAAAAAAAGAACGCTGCCTATCAGATATTGCCAGGCCATAAATTTATTCAAAGTCAAATGATCCGAGGCGGATTCAAAATCCCACAGATAAGGAATTGAAGCCAGAGTAAAAAGCACCGAGCCGACCACAAATGCGACTGCTGTCAAATTCATGAGATGCAAAGTCAGCATGGTGTCGGCTTTGGCTATCTGCAGAACATTTATGCATGCTCCAAGAACAAAAAGAAAACTGCCCAAAACAAAAAACCAGGCACCGGGTATTGCCAAGTCCACGAAGGACAAAAAAAAGATGCTGCCCACCGTGAAAAGCACCGTTCCCCAAAAATAGCTCAGCGCCGCCGAATACTCGAATTTCGCCCAACGGTCATGCGCATCCATGCTTTTCCAGTTATATCGGACTTCAGCCAGATCATGTGCCGTAACTACAAGATAAAAAACCGAACCCACGAAAAATATCCAGCAGCCAAGATCGCGGTGTGCATCCAGTGCGGGAAAAAAAAGAATGCTCCCGGCTATGAAGACCAGTCCGCCCAATTTATAAATAATCGCGTTGATTGTTTCCCAACGGAACTGCTTTTTCAGATCTTTTCTGTCTGCGGTTAAATCATGCAAACGGGGCCGATTAGTAAAAATATGAGGCATAATTCCGTCTCTATACCCGGTTTAGATCGATCAAATTTAAACGTACCTGTTATACTGATCATGCTGGAATAGACAAAAAAAATCAATAAGATTCATAACCGGCAAAGGGCACTAAATAATAATGGACAACTAATCCCTTAGGAAATAAAGTAAAAAATAACGTAATGCTCAACACACGAAAAAAGTTCACCGGTTTTTTTGCGAACATTTGCGCCAGGCCGTCCGGTTTTCTTATGCACTCTAAAAGATGCGCCTGCAAAAAAAAATGGGGAACAGATACAAAATAACACTCAAAAAATTCAGACTTTCTAGCCTGACGGGAGTAAAAGCATGGAAACCTTTTTATCCGCATGGTTGATATGGTTCATCCTGGGCGCGGGCCTAGCGCTCCTGGAACTGGCCATGCCCGGCCTTATAGTTGTATTCATGGGTATCGGCTGCTGGATTGTAGCGGGTATATTGCTTGTCTGGCCGTTGACGATTACTCAGCAGGTCCTGATTTTTATAATTGGCACAATCGCCTCGATTATTCTGCTGCGTAAATGGCTTATAAAAATTTTCAAGGGCTCTTCCAAGGACCGCTCAGTTGGATTTGACGATTTTCCTCAAGGCATCCACGTCAAGGTTGTCAGACCAATCACCCCGGAAGTCAACGGGCGCATCAGCTACCGGGGCACACTATGGGACGCGAGCGCAGATGAAATAATCGAAAAGGACGAGACTGTAAAAATCGTCAGATATGCGGACAATTCCCGTCAGATATATTTTGTTGAAAAAATTTAAATTGTTCTAGGAGGTTGTTATGAATCCGTCACTAATCGCCGTTATCCTGCTGGCAGTCCTGGTCATTGTAGTCATTCTTAAAACCGCCGTAATCGTCCCCCAGAAAAATGAATACATTATTGAAAGACTCGGAAAATACAATAATACACTGGGAGCGGGATTCCATATTCTGGTCCCTTTTCTGGATAGAGTGGCCTACAAATATTCACTGAAGGAAGAAGTCTTTGATATTCCCAGCCAGACATGCATCACCAAGGATAATGTAACGGTCGAAGTGGACGGGTTGATATACGTACAGGTAATGGACAGCAAACTCGCCGCTTACGGAATCAATGACTACCGCATGGCTTCCTCTCAATTGGCGCAGACAACGCTGCGTTCCAGCATTGGCAAAATCGACCTGGACAAAACCTTTGAGGAAAGGGAAACGATCAACGCCCAGGTAGTGGAATCAATTGATCAGGCCGCTCAAGCATGGGGAATTAAAGTTCTGCGTTATGAGGTCAAGGACATACTCCCGCCGGAATCCGTAAAAAACGCCATGGAGGCCCAGATGACAGCTGAGCGGGAAAAACGGGCGGCCATAGCCAGGTCCGAGGGCGATAGACAAGCCACGATTAATCGTTCCGAGGGTGATCGTCAGGATGCCATTCTCCGCTCGGAAGGCGAAAAACAAAAACGGATCAATGAGGCTGAAGGGCAGGCGCAGGAAATTCTGGCCGTAGCCAAAGCAACAGGAGAAGGCCTTAAAATAATCGCTGATCAGCTTCGTGAAGCCGGAGGACGTGATGCGGCCAATCTGCGGGTTGCTGAACAATATGTAGCCGAATTCGGCAAATTGGCTCAAAAATCGAACACTCTGGTTATCCCGAGCAATGTCGGAGACCTGGCCGGAATGGTAACCACCGCAATGAGCGCTTTCGATAAAATGAAAAAGACTCCTGAAACCGGGGAAGTCTAAAAATCACCCGGGGACCTGGAAGGATGTTTTGAGATGCATGCCCGGGGGCCCCGGGCATTTTAAATCTGGCGGGAGCCAGTTGAGAGCATCGAATGTTAACGGATTATGCGGGAAAAGCGCATCTTTTTCTGCCATTTAACTTGCCGATGCCCTGCCTCCTCCTTTTCGTTTCGCAGCGTACAGTTCCTGGTCCGCCGCTTTCAGAAGCTGCTCCGGCTGAGTCATGGAAGGTTCGGCCTGAGCCACCCCGATACTGACCGCCCCGTTCCAGCACTCCACCCCGTCCGTGTTACAGTAGTTCTTGGGCGCGGCCAGAATTTTTTCCGCCACCAGGCAGGCGTCTTTTTGGGAACAGCGCGGACATATGACCAGAAATTCGTCCCCGCCAAGGCGGCAGACAATATCATTGGTTCGCACCGCATTGCTCAATTCCCTGGCCAGAGAGCGAAGCAGGGCGTCGCCTTCATCGTGACCGAACTTATCGTTTACTTCCTTGAATTTATCCGCGTCCAGCATGAGCACAGAAAGCGGTGTGCCCTCGCTTTCCGCCTCCTCCCACAGTTTGTTTATGGCCGACAGGGCATAGCGGCGATTGGGCAGACCGGTCAGTTCATCCTGAATAGCCAGAGTCTGCAACTGGCGGTTGGCCTGCTCCAGCTCTTTGGTGCGTTCCTTGACCCGTTTTTCCAGAGTATGGTTTAGTTTGCGCAATTCGCGGTTGCGTTCGGAAACGGTCTGAAAAAGACCCTTGAGGGCAGTCAAAAGCGGCTCGGTACTGTCCTGGGTGTTGTTCTTTTCCGCCTCAAAAGCCTGCTCACCGGAAAGACCGCTTTCCACCGCCCGGACCTGTCGGGCCATACTCTGATCTATTCCCAGGATATGATACGCCAGCCAGTCAACAAGATACTGCAATAGCTCCCGGGTCTGTTCCGGATATACTTCCTTTCCGATCGCAGTCAGACCCCGGGCTTCCTCAAAAAAAGAATAATGCTGGGCTCGATGAAAAGATATATGGCGGAGGTCCAGCCCGGATTTTTGCATCAAATCCTCTTCATCCCGGAAATGAGTTTTGGCATAATCCAGCATCTCATTTATGACTGCAGCCAGTTCCTGCGGGTCCGCATTTTCCCCGGACATGGAGATCTCGCCCATATCGTTAACCAGATCAACCAGGCGTTTATGCTGATCATCCACTAAAGCAATCCCGGTTAAAAAAGACTCATCCCAATTGAAAACATCACCCATAATAAAAAGCTCCTCTCTTGGACAATACGGATTAATTCAGCCTATCAGCCTGGTTGGGAAAAAACCGTACCCCCCCCTTTGGTGAAAATATTATCACATAATTTAATAAGCCATTCTTCCGATGAGGTCAAAAGCAAAGATTATATCGATGCTGCCTGCGCTCTTTAAAATTTATCTGCAAGCGGTCTATCTGACTGCCTACAAATCCCTAATAACGCAGTTCACTTTAAAAATCGAAAAGGGCAAGGCGACCAAAAATTTAATTTCCAAACATACTTATCCGTGGTTAAGAATTTGAACTTACCTCCGCTTTGCAGCCATTGAGAGATTTGGGACAGCCTGCTATATTGACTGCAAAACATATCCACTTAACAAAACTAAAAAGAGGTGACTTTCATGCGCCAGCCGGAATTCAAACAGGGCTACATTCCCGGAGCGATAGGCCGCATTGCCCAGTTGCACATTGATTACTACCATCCCAACTGGAATTTCGGAAGCTACTTCGAGGCCAAGGTAGCCCGGGATATAGCCGACTTTGTCGAACGTTTTGACGAAAACCGGGACGGTTTGTGGACAGTGACCCATGAAAAGCAAATCAAGGGCGCAATCGCCATGGACAGTATTGACGCGGACACCCGGGGAACCCATTTAAGGTGGTTTATAGTTAGCCGGGATTTGCAGGGCCAGGGTCTCGGGAACCGGCTTATGGACATGGCCGTGCGATTTTGCCGGGACAAAGGCTACAAAAAGATTTATTTATGGACCTTCGCGGGGTTGAATGCAGCCCGTCATCTGTATGAAAAAGCGGGGTTCAAGCTGGTAAAAGAAAGAAAGGGCAGGCAGTGGGGAACAGAGGTAAACGAACAGCGTTTTGAACTGAATCTTTAGCCGGCAGCCGGAAGAAATGCATTTCCTCCGTCTGGCGCTATCGTTTATCACAAACCACGAGAATGTAGTTTAGGGAAGAGAAAGTAGGCTCAGGGGCTTTTTTGTTAAAAATATTTTTGACAAAAATGATTGCAAGAAAGCAGGAGATTTTTGAAATATGCCTACAAAGCATTCTTCTATAATCATTGAGCAGGACGAAGATGGTGTCTTTATCATTACCTGTCCAAGTCTTACGGGTTGCCGTAGTTATGGAAATACCATTGATGAAGCAATTGAAAATATAACAGAAGCTATCGGGGCTTGCCTGGAAGATGATTTTTCAGGCTCTTCGACGGAATGCATGGATTTTTGCGAGTTATTCTCCTGATCCTTTTGATGCCGAACTTTCGGTTCTGTATTTTCTAAGCCCCGCCAAAGGGGGATGCCCGCCCCCTTTCCGGCACCCAAATTTAAATTTGGGTGCCGGATTTTGACATAATATTAAAGGGCAAGAAAATATGCAAACCTTTCGTCAGGAACATCAGAAAGGATCACTCGAATAAAATCCACACCCGACGTCGAGGAGCCATTTTTCAAAGGAGCCTGCTAGATTTATCGGCGTTCGGGACATTGAGATAGCAGCATGCTGACTTATCCTTCTATTACTTTTACTGATGAGTTAATCAAGGGAGTACAACAGTTGGGATTTCAAAAGCAAAGCAAAAAGGTTCGCATATACGCTTTGTTCATCCTGATGGAAGAAAAACTACTATACCCGACCATGGTAAAAAAGATGCTCCACGCGTGAAACGCTAAGGGGTCTGGTCATGGGTCTGTTTGTTCGGACCAGACCCTGTCCACCATGTCCCGGTTATCCCGCAAAAAATCCAGAACCGAGTCGGGCAGCATAAAATCCAGCTTCTCTCCGCTTAACCACATGCCGCGCAAAAGAGAAGAACTCAAATCCATACGGGGCATGGACACCAGCCGGACCGTGGACTCGCCCACAAGCCAGATACCGCTTTTTTTTCGCCGCAAGGACCAGGGAAAATTTTCTTGCAAAAAATCTTCTATCAGGGGGCCGGCAATCCCTTTTCTTTCCACAACCGCGATATCGGCCAGAGAAAATATCTCCTTCCATCTGTGCCACTCGCAAAGGGCCAGCAAATCATTGGCTCCCAGGATAAAAACAATCCTGCTCTCTGGCTCCTTCTCCCGATAGCCGCGCAAAGTATCCACAGTGTACGAGGGGCCCTCCCTCTTGCCCTCTACATCGGAAACACGCATAAAACTCCGACCCTGGATACTTTTTTGGAGCATTTTCACCCGAAAATCAAATGGCAGCAGTCCGCGATCGCTTTTATGCGGCGGAGATTTGGCCGGAACAAGGTCCACCCGATCAAGACAAAGGGCTTCGGCGGCCTGAATTGCCATTCGCAGATGTCCGTTATGCACCGGATTGAAACTCCCTCCCAGCAGACCGATTCCATTTTTTATCAAACCAGAAGCATCTCCTTCAGCTCCAGTATCCTGTCCCGAACACGGGCCGCCTTTTCAAATTCAAGTTCCTTGGCCAGAGCACGCATCTCTTTTTCCAATCGTTTTATTTCCTTATTTATTTTCTTCGGATCGCCCCCATAATCCGCGGCGTCTTCTGCGGCAACCGGAATCTTGGCCCGATCGATCTCCTGCTTATAGTCATAAAGTACGTTGGCGCCGCTTTTGACAATACTTTTCGGTTCGATACCATGCAGCTCGTTGTAAGCCAATTGCTTCTCCCGCCTGCGTTCGGTTTCTTCAATGGCCTGACGCATGGCCGCGGTCTTTTTATCCGCGTACATGATTACCCGGCCGTTCACATTGCGCGAAGCCCGCCCCACGGTTTGAATAAGGGAACGGGCGGAACGCAGGAATCCTTCCTTGTCCGCGTCCAGGATGGCCACCAGAGACACTTCCGGGATATCCAGCCCCTCACGCAGAAGATTTATGCCCACCAGGACATGAAATTCAGCGTTTCTAAGTGCTTGAATAACAGCCACCCGTTCCAGGGTATCTATGTCCGAATGCAGATATTTTGCCGCCACACCGCGTTCATTCAAAAATTCAGTCAAATCTTCAGCCATACGTTTGGTCAGAGTGGTCACCAGCACCCTTTCACCGTTTTCCCTGCGCAAGTCACACTCGTGCATGAGATTGTCCATCTGCCCCTGCACTCCGCGCACTTCTATCTGCGGATCAATCAGACCGGTGGGACGAATTATCTGTTCAATTTGCGTATTTCCGGAGCGCTCCATCTCCCATGGTCCGGGTGTGGCTGAAACATATACCGTCCGGTTCATGCGTTCGGTAAATTCATCAAAACAAAGGGGACGATTGTCTAAAGCCGAGGGAAGGCGGAAGCCAAAATCTACCAGGGTCTTTTTCCGCGAACGATCTCCATTGTACATACCTCCGATTTGGGGAACAGTAATATGCGATTCATCCAGAAAAAGAAGGTAATCGGGCGGAAAATAATCCAAAAGGCAGGCCGGAGGTTGACCTTCACTGCGTCCGTCCAGATGTCGGGAATAATTTTCAATACCGTTGCAGTACCCCATTTCCTCGATCATCTCCAAATCCAGCTGGGTCTTTTGCTCCAGTCTTTGGGCCTCGACCAGTTTATTCTGCTCCTTCAGCCAGGAAAGACGTTCGCGCAGCTCAACGCGAATATCCTCCACGGCCCGCTTCAGATTTTCCCGATCAGAGACATAGTGACTGGCCGGAAAAATAATGGTCTTGTCCAACCTTCTTTTGATTTCTCCGGTCAAAGGATCGGTATCATAAACTGCGTCTATTTCATCTCCGAAAAACTCCAGCCGCAACGCTGTTTCATACCGATATGCCGGAATTATTTCCAGAACATCGCCACGCACCCGAAACGTTCCGCGATGAAAATCATAATCATTACGCTCATAATGCACCTCAATCAGGCTGTCCATAACCTCTTCCAGACTTATCTGCTGCCCGACTTGCACCGGAATAACCATTTTTGAGTAGTATTCCGGAGAACCAAGGCCATAAATACAGGACACTGAAGAAACAATAACTACGTCACGCCGGGTCAGCAAAGCATGAGTGGCGGAATGCCTCAACTTATCAATATCTTCGTTTATAGAGGCGTCTTTTTCAATATAAGTATCCGAATGCGGCAGATAGGCCTCGGGCTGATAATAATCATAATAACTTACAAAATATTCCACCGCGTTGCGCGGAAAAAGTTCCTTGAATTCATTATACAATTGGGCGGCCAAAGTTTTGTTCGGAGCCATGATAAGCGCAGGACGCCCGCTGCGGGCAATGACATTGGCCATGGTAAAAGTTTTGCCCGATCCGGTTACTCCCAAAAGGACCTGATCCGCAATGCCGGCCTCAAGATTTGCGCAAATACTGCTGATGGCTGCAGGCTGATCCCCCTGCGGGGTATATTTGGATTCAAGTTTGAACATACTTTCTGCTTTCCAAATGCAAATGCAATTTTTTACTTAAAAAACATTCAGAATTTAAAGAAGTTAATCCGGAAGTTCGACAATTTCCTAAAGGAACGTCAAGAATATCCGGCAAGCATCATGGGTGTCAATAAAACACAATCCTTCCGCGACATCTGAAAAACGTCCTAAAGTATCTTGCAATATTTCCGATATAGGATATAGGTGGATTGTTCCCGGTTGTCTTTCAGGGGAGGAGGCCATGGAAATACAATCAAGTGCGAGCGCATCCTTAATGGCGCAAACACTGCAAAACGATTCCTTTGGGGCACAAGTCGTCGATAAGACTCTTGAGTACATGCATTCCAACAACAATCGTTTCGGATCCGGAGGCAAGGATGCCGATTACGATTTCCAGACCAAGGTCCTTTCCGCCGGTTTTACCGGAAAAGGGACTACCATTGATATTATGGGCTAAAAATCAGGCAACCGGGAAATTCACCTGTAAAGAGTCATCTGCAAAAAGTCACAAGGCATACTTAGAGCAAGAATTATTCTTACGTAATCCAATGATTTTTCTGTAAAAACCGTTTTCCCAATTTGCTGCTGTAGTCTCCTCTTGTCCATTCTGAGAGAGGCCCTGGCCAACCGAAAAATCTTACAATACACCGGCTTATGGGACTACACCGGACTCACTACCGTTGTCGTAAACGAATCATCGCCCGGTTTTACCCGCTACAGAATACATAACCACCTTCTATATGCCAATCTCTTGCCTCTATTTCTTGTCTCCAGTCTCCAATTTCAAGTTTCAAGTTTCAAGTTTCTAGTTTATAATTGACATAACAAAACAAAGAAGGCATACTTTAGTTATGCAAGGCAATAAAACCATATCAACTAATATCTGGTGGTGGCGGTCCGTAAAATTGGGCCGCGGATAGTCCCTAAACAAGCAAATATTATTCAAAAACCGCGGCGTTGATTTATTCGGCTGCGGTTTTTTTATGCCTGACGCCGATCACGCCGCCATTGGAGGAAAAAATGTCAGACAACCTTCCTGATTCCAGAGGCTTCTTCGGAGATTACGGCGGACAGTTCATCCCGGAGGACCTCAAACCAGTACTTGAGGAACTTTCCTCGGCCTTTAAAGAATTCAAGGACGATCCGGAATTTAACTCTGAATTTTCACATTACCTCCGGCACTACAGCGGTCGCCCCACTCCCCTGTATTACTGCTCCAATCTGAGCAAGGAACTTAACGGCGGGAAAATATACCTCAAGCGCGAGGACCTTAATCATCTAGGCGCGCATAAAGTCAACAACACTCTGGGACAGATCCTCCTGGCCAAAAGAATGGGCAAAAAAAAGGTGATCGCGGAAACCGGTGCCGGACAGCATGGCGTAGCCACTGCTGCCACGGCTGCGTTCATGGGCATGGAATGCAAAATTTTCATGGGCGAAGAAGATATGCGTCGTCAGCAGTTGAATGTATTCCGCATGGAGATGCTCGGCGCAAAGGTGATTCCGGCACTTTCCGGGCAGAGGACACTCAAGGAAGCCGTGGACGAAGCCATTGCCGCCTGGATGCAGGATGCCGAAAAATCTTATTATCTTTTGGGCTCCGCTGTCGGTCCGCATCCATACCCAAGCATGGTCGGTCATTTTCAATCCATCATAGGAAAGGAAACCCGGGAACAGATACTGGAATTGGAAGGCCAACTCCCGGATTACGCTCTGGCCTGTGTAGGCGGGGGATCAAACGCCATAGGCCTGTTCAGCGGATTTGTCGATGATCCGGAAATTAAACTGATCGGCGTTGAGCCGGCCGGGCGCGGAATGGCCTGTCTCGGAGATCACGCCGCCACCCTGTGCAAAGGCCAGCCGGGAATAATGCATGGCTTCAACTCCTATATGCTCCAGGATGAAAACGGAGAGCCTGCTCCGGTATATTCGATATCCGCCGGACTGGATTACCCAAGCGTGGGACCGGCGCACAGCTATCTTAAGGACACTGGACGGAGCGAATATGTCGCCGCCACTGACCAGGAAGCCCTGGATGCCTTTTTTTCCCTGTCCCGGACCGAAGGGATAATTCCGGCCCTGGAAAGCGCGCATGCTTTGGCTGAAGCTTTGAAAATCGCTCCGAGGTTAAAAAAAGAACAAATAATAATTGTCAATCTGTCCGGGCGCGGCGACAAGGACGTGGCCGAAATCGAACAGCTGGTCCGTTCCGGTCAAATGAAAATTTAAATCAATATTGCCCATTCAAAAAAGTGATTCATACATTGTCCCTCGGGTAACTTTACCGGGGGACTTTTTTTGTTTTTTTCATCTGAACCTTGACTTTACCCGTCATCTTTATCATGCAAATAATTATAAATAAACATTAACCACGGAACAGCCAATGAAAAAACATCTGCTCTTAACAATCAGTCATGATCAGGCGGCGCTGCACGCGGTCCGTTTCGCGTCTTCATTTTTCCGGAACAAAGACCAGGCTGAAATCACCCTGCTGTATGTGGCCCCGAATCCCAAACAAAATTTTGACCGCACACAGAATACCGGAGATATGATCACCGACGTGGAGAAATTAAGCGCATCCTACCAGAAAAAAGGTAATGCTTCCTTGCATCGGGCCGCCAACATGCTCATATCAAACGGCTTTGATCCGGACACGGTCAAAACCACTCTGCTGTTCAGGTCGGTATCCACAGCCGCGGACATCGCGGTTCAGGCCAATAAAGGCATGTACGACGCAGTACTGCTAGGCTTGAGGGGACTCTCGCTTCTGGAAGAATTGATTGAAGAAAGCATAAGCAAAAGTGTCCTGGACGAAGGAATCCAATGTCCGTTGTGGTTCTGCCGCAAGCCGGAGACGGACCGCAAAAATGTCCTTTTGTGCACCGATGGTTCCCGCGAAAGTTTGTGCATAGCCGACCATATCGGATTCATGCTTGAAAACGAACCCGAACATCGTATAACCATACTCCACATCCAGGACGGTTCTACAGACAAAAGCGAGGCGGCTATTGCCGGTGCTCGGCAGGAACTGGTCAACAACAACATCTCCAAAGACCGGATTGACGCCCTGGTAATACCGGGTAAAAATCCATCCAAGATCATCATGAATCATGCCCTGGAAAACAACTACGCGGTAATCGGAATGGGACGGCGCGGACGCGGAAACACCGGCCTTTCCCGGCTGTTCATGGGATCCACGACTCAAAACATCCTGAAATCGCTGCAGGAAGTATCCCTGTGGGTCTGTAACGGCTAAAGACTGCAGCAAAATGTGGTCTTTCGCGATTTTTTTTCAACGCCCTTAATAGCTGCAAAAAATTACACTGCCGAGGAACCGGAGAATGAAGATCAACATATATAATCTTTACACATCCTGGAAAACATCCGGGCGTATATTCAAAACGGCAACGATACTTGCCGCTGTATATATATTTTATGTACTGATCGGATTCTTCGCATTCCCCGTGTTTCTGCGAGCCAACCTGCAGGAAGAAATCTTTAAATCCACACAACGGGAAGCTTCAATCTCTAAGGTGAACTTCAATCCTTTTACCTTCAAATTTGCCTTGCACGACATAACTATTCAGGGGAAAAAAGGAAAAAAGGAACTTTTCTCGGCCGAGCTTTTGGAAATAAACCTGGAATTAAGTTCCCTGTTTCGCCGGGCACTGGTCCTCAAACAATTAAAAATCATGTCGCCCGGTCTAGACATTGATTTTTACGGTCAGGGAAAATACAATATCAGCGACCTATTACCGCCCTCCGGAAAAACGAACTCCGAAAGCAAAGTGTATGCTGTTTTTCCGTTTTTAGTCCAGGATATTCACATCCACAATGGAACTTTGAAATTTCATGACACGCCCCGGAACCAAACACACAGAATTGACGACTTCAACTTTGTTCTGCCTCGTATTTCATCCCTGAAAGATCATCATGGTGACCAAGTACAACCCAGACTGGATTTCATGGTAAACGGGGATCCGGTCAATCTGAATGCCAAAATGCTGCCGTTTGCCTCTTCCCGGGAAACGGCACTGCAGGTGGATTTCAGCTCAATAAACTTGCCCCCTTATTGGGGATATTGCCCCTTTGCGAACCGGATCAACCTCGAACGCGGCAAATTGAACGGCAAACTGATTTTTGATTTCATAAACACCGAACAAGGCATCAAAATAAAACTTTCCGGTACAAGCACGCTTCAAAACATCCTCTTGACCGCTGATGGGGAAAAAATCCTGGAATGTGCCAAGGTTAAAATGTCGCTTGAAAGATACTCGCCTCTGGCAAGAATTTTACAGCTGAAAAATATCTCCGTAGACAAAACCTGGATTAAAATAACACGCGACAAAGAAAATATCTTCAACTGGCCGGAATACATTTCTCTGCCGGATAAACCCCAAAAAGAGAACACGGAAGAAGAGCAAAGCGATTCGAATTCCTCTTCTCCCGGATTCAAATTTTCCTGTCGCGAAGTTTCCACACCGGAAATACAAATCGTGTTTTCGGACAACAGCACATCTGAAAAATTTAAACGGGAATTCAATTTAAGCACCCATTTTCAAAACATTGGCAACACACCCGGTAAAAGCAGTCAGGCAAAAATAAGTCTGGAAAAAGAAGGCCAGGAGCAATTGCATGTAAACGCTTCCCTGGACATAACAGAGCAAAAGGGCAATTGCAGCCTGGACTTCTCGGCAATACCCGTTGCCGAATATGCATCCTATTTCCGGGAATTTATACCCTGGGAACTGACTTCGGCCGAGCTATCCGGAAATACTGCGCTTTATTACAATCCGATGGGCAAAAACAATCTGAAACTCAGCGACGGACAGCTGAATCTGGACCGGATCAAAGTAAAACGTCCGGGGCAAAAAGCCTTCCTGGAAACGGACAATATTCTAGCCAAAGGCATAAATATGGACCGGACGGAAAAGACTGTCGGTCTGGATTCCATTATCGTGCAAGACGGGAAGTTAAATATAGTCCAAGGACAAAATGGTTCCCTGGATCTAATGACCGACATCCAACACATAGATCGGCCGAAAAAGAACTCATCTGAAAAAAATACGACCGGGGACAACTGGAAAATCAGAATAAAAAATATTCTTCTCAAGCAAATAAAGTCCCGTTATCAGGACTTGAAAACTTCACAAACCGCTCCTGTTGATTTAGCGGTCAACAGACTTGAACTGCGTGAATTGCGCCTGCCGGCAGGTAAGGGCATGGATTTTGATTTTGAAGGCGCTATCAATAAAAAGGGATCCGTTGATTGCAGCGGAAACTTTGATCTCTCCCCGTTTAAAGCGCAAATAAGGGGCAATGTCGCCGAGGTCGATTTGGTGCCCGCCGGTGCATATCTAAGTGACGACATACACTTGGATATCCACACTTGCCTGTTGGATGCTGATTTTCGCGCGGCATTAGACACCCAGGACGAACTTTCCCTGCGCTCCAGCTTGAATGGTTCCGTATCATCCCTGGAACTTCGGGATAAACAGCAAAACAGGCTTGTCCAGATGGAAAAAATGAATGTTCTCGGAATGAACATGAGCCTCGCACCCAACAAACTGCACATTTCCGAAATAATCCTGCATTCCCCCGGCCTGGACCTGGAACGTAATCCCCGGGGTGAACTGAACTTAAAAAAAGCATTGGGCATGACTGCCCCAAAAGATGCGGTGCAGAAAGATGCTCCCCCAGAAAAGAAAAAAGATTTTGTTTTTAAAGACATGGAACTCGACAAAGTCCAAATAAAAAATGGGGCCTTATTCTTCAAAGACAAGAACATATCCCCTTATTATGAGACAGAGTTAAAGCCCATACAAGCCCGGGCTCAGTCCCTGTCCCGGGGAATGGAAAAACCCGGCCGGATATCGCTGAACGCAACGAAGGACAAACATGCCCGCCTTGTTTTAAACGGAAAGATAAATCTTCTGTCCCGCCCGGTTTATTCCGATCTGAAATTCAGTATTCAGGGCATGGACATGGTCAGTCTGACACCCTACACGCAGGAATATCTGGCCTATCCGATACAAACCGGCAAGCTCAACTGGAACGGGGATTTTAATATCCAAAACAGTACACTCAAGGGATCCAATCTGTTTTTAATCGAACATCTGGAATTGGGGCCGAAAATCAAAAACACCAACGCGTCTAATGCTCCGGTCAAACTGGCCCTGGCGCTTCTCCAGGATTCCAGGGGCGACCTCGAACTAAACATCCCAATCAGCGGCAATCTTAATGACCCCCAATTCAGCCTGGGCAAGACAATATTCAAAGCGATAATAGGTCTGTTCGGGAAAATCGCTACCGCACCGTTCTCCCTTATTGGAGAACTTTTCGGCGGAGGCGAGGATGTCAACCGCATTCCCTACAACCCTGGAGAATATGAAATCCGAACTGAGGCCCAAAAAAAGCTGAACAATATTGCCACTGCACTCAAGAAAAGGCCGCGTCTCCGCGTCAGTATTCAAGGACAAATAAACAGGAAACTGGATACTGCGGCCATGTTTGAAAAACGCATTGTCCGCCGATTGCGCATGAAAAAAATAACCGCCGATAAAGAATCCGGAGACCTGCAAGTGAAACCGGATAACGTGCAGGCTGAAAAAGAAAAATATAGCGACTATCTGGAAAGGGCCTATCGTCTGCTGAAAAAAGAAAAAAGTAAAAGTCTGCCCTCGGCCGAAAATCTTTCGCTAAACGATATGCAAAAATATCTGCAGGCGGAAATTCCGATTTCCTGGGAAGACCTGGAAGAACTGGCCATGGACCGGGCCCGGTCTGTCCGCGCCTACATTATTAACCAGGACCCGAAACTGGGCAAAAGAATATTTCTGCGCCAGGGCAACCAAAAGGATATAACTGCTGAAGGAAAGGCCGAAGCAGTTTTGAGCATACAGTAAAAAAGGAGGGATATTGCCGAACAATATACATCCCGACCGAGTTCGCGTTATCAAGGATGCTCCGGCTGCTTCAGGGCCCGTGCTGTACTGGATGAGCCGGGAGCAGCGTCTGGAAGATAATTGGGCCTTATTTTTCGCCCGGGAAGCAGCGGTTGAAAAAAAAACTCCGCTGTATATCATATTCTGCCTCGTGCCGGAATTTCTCAATGCCGGACCCAGGCAATACGCCTTCATGCTTCGTGGACTGAAGGAACTTTCCGCCCGGGCCCGGCAACTTAACATCGGCTTTCTGCTCCGCCGGGGTGAACCAGGAAAAACTGTCCACCGGACTGCGGCAAAACTTGGAGCCGGGCAATTGATATTGGAGTCCGACCCGCTTAAATTGAAACGCAAATGGCAAAAACAGGTCCTGAACGAAATAAATATAAAAACCTATGAAATCGATGCCCGGAATATTGTCCCCTGGTGGATCGCTTCCCAAAAACAGGAATACTCAGCCCGCACAATCCGGCCCAGGCTAAGCAGACTTCTGCCTTCTTTTCTTCATCCGTTTCCGGAATTAAAGCGTCATCCTTTTACTCCGGCTGAGCATGCACAAGAAGAACCGGACTTATCCATGAATTTTTCCGCCGGGGCAAAGCTGCCGGAGATTAAAGGGATAACACCCGGAGCCGCGGCAGCAAAAAGCAGGTTGAACGAATTTATAAAAACCGGGCTTACCCAATACGACCGGTATTCAAATAATCCGAACAAAAATATTTTGTCCCAGCTTTCGCCTTACATACATTTCGGCCAGATAAGCGCCCAGAAAGTGGCCCTGCGTATTCGGGAAAGCGGCCATGCCCTGCCCGAAGCCAGACAGAACTTTTTGGAGCAGGTCATTATCCGCCGCGAATTAGCCGAGAACTTCTGTGCGTACAATCCCAATTATGACTCTCTGCGTTCAGCGCCAAACTGGGCCAGGGAAACCCTGAAAAAACACGCAAACGATCCCAGGCCCTTCACCTACTCCCTGCGGGAATTTGAAAACGGTCTGACCCATGATCCGCTATGGAACGCGGCCCAAATTGAAATGACGGCCACCGGCAAAATGCACGGCTACATGCGCATGTACTGGGCCAAAAAAATTCTGGAATGGACACCAGCGCCGGAAAACGCCCTTGAATACGCCATCTACTTAAATGACCGTTATGAGTTGGACGGCCGGGATCCCAACGGATATGCGGGCATTATGTGGTCCATCGGCGGAATACATGACCAGGGATGGAAAGAACGGCCGGTATTCGGTAAAATCAGATACATGAGTTATACGGGGTGCAAAAGAAAATTCCGGATAGGTGAATATATCGACCGGGTTAAAGCAAGCGCGCAACATTACGGGATTGAAGCTCCCGGACTCGAATACGATAAATTGTAACCCTCAAAAAAGGGGGGCGCCATGAAATTTTTTATTATGGGCGGAACCGGGCTGATCGGAAGGAACCTTGCATCTTATCTGCTGTCACAAGATCACGAGGTTCTAGTCCTTACCCGTGAAGGATCGGAGAACAAGATAAACAAAGAGGCCATTCCGGTTTTCGGATCCGGTCTTAAGCCGGGCAAATGGCAGGAAAAGGCCGCGGAATGTGATACACTTATCAACCTGCTGGGCAAAAACATCTTTTGCCGCTGGACCCCAAAAGCCAAGAAGCAAATTTTGGAAACCAGGACAGTTTCGACTCAAATGGCAGTTCAGGCTTTATCAGAAAGAAAAAAACCGGCTGTTTTTATATGCGCCAACGCGGTGGGCTACTATGGAGACCGCGGTGATGAGCCCGTCGATGAATCAGCATCCCCGGGCAACGACTTTCTGGCACGGGTATGCGTTGATTGGCAAAAAGAAGCATTAAAGGCGGAAGCACTTGGACACCGGGTGCTGGTCACTCGCTTTGCTGCGGTCTTGGCCCCCGGAGCGGGAGCCTTGGAGAAAATGCTTCCGGCTTTCAAATGGGGAGTTGGCGGCAGGCTGGGCTCAGGAAAACAATGGTTTCCCTGGGTGCATATTCAGGATTTAGTCCGCGCTCTGTCCTTTCTGGCTCTTTACCCGCAAATTTCCGGCATCTATAATATATGCTCCCCGGAGCAAGTGACCAACGCCGAATTCACCAAAACTCTGGCCTCGGTTCTAAACAGGCCGGCCTTTCTGCCTTTTCCCGCCTTCATGCTCCGCCTCATTCTAGGGGAATTAGGATCAATGCTGCTTAGCAGTCAGAAATGCCTTCCGCGTGAATTATCCAGTCTTGGATTCTCATTCAAATTCCCAGAACTGAAGAAAGCTCTGAACGACCTGATTTAGAATTAACAATCCGCAAGGTTCTTTGACAAAAGGATCAGGAGAATAACTCGAAAAAATCCATACCTTACGTCGAGGAGCCATTTTTATGTAATATAATTACAATTTTGTACAATTATCACATACAATAGAAAATATGTTACCAATAATTGACAATACGCAAACAATTTTATAGAAGGCTTCAGTTAAATTTGAAATAGGAATCCTGTTTTTGGAATATGCTGCTTGTTATACTTGACTTGCCTGTACCTTAGAAACAATCAGTTTATAAGCGACTAAAAGGATCACAAATCATGGCCTTGATCGAACTGCAGAATGTGAATAAATGGTTCGGGGACTTTCATGTCCTGAAGAACATTAACGACCGGATAACCCGCGGTGAAGTTCTAGTTATATGTGGGCCCAGCGGCTCGGGTAAAAGCACTCTGATTCGTTGCATAAACCGCCTTGAAGAAATCGACAAGGGCAGTATTCTTTTCGAGGGCAAAAGCGTTCATGATCCCTCAGCGAACATCAATCTTTTGCGGGCCGAAATAGGCATTGTCTTTCAGCAATTCAATCTTTATCCACATTTAAGCGTCCTCAAAAATGTAACTCTGGCTCCGCTGAAAGTAAAAAATTTTCCCCGCGACGAGGCGGATTCGGTAGCCATGGAGCTTCTGGAAAGAGTCGGGATACATGACCAGGCTCACAAATATCCCATCGAGCTCTCCGGAGGGCAGCAGCAGCGGGTGGCCATTGCCCGGGCTCTTGCCATGCGTCCCAAGGTCATGCTTTTTGACGAGCCGACGTCTGCTCTTGATCCGGAAATGATCAACGAAGTCTTGAACACAATGAAAAATCTGGCCCGGGAAGGAATGACCATGCTTTGCGTCACTCATGAGATGGGCTTTGCCAGAGAAGTGGCCGACCGGGTAATCTTCATGGACGCCGGAGAAGTAGTCGAGGAAGGTACACCGGAGCACTTTTTCACTAACCCGGAGCATGAACGAACCAAAACTTTTCTAAATGAAATTCTTTAACAACCTTTAAAAGCCTCAAGGAGGTCATTATGCGTAAGTTTTGGTATGGTATTATTCTTTCCGTGCTGGCCCTGACTTTTTTTATCGGACAGGGGGTCGCTCAGGCAGACAAGCTGCAGGAAGTCAAGGACAGAGGGACTTTGATAGCTGGAGTTAAGGATGCTGTTGTCCCTTTTGGCTACGTTGACGAAGAAACCAACAAAATTATCGGATTTGATATTGATGTCTGTCAATACATAGCCGATCAACTCGGTGTTGACCTGGAAATAAAACCGGTAACCTCGGCCACCCGTATTCCCAAACTTGTTCAGGGCAATGTGGATCTGGTCGCGGCCACAATGACCCACAAATTTTCCCGCGATGATACCATCGATTTTACACTCACCTATTTCATGACCGGACAAAAAATCCTGGTCAAGAAAGACTCCGGAATAAATTCAGTTGATGATTTGGCCGGTAAAAGAGTCGGAACCGCCAAGGGTTCTACTTCGGAGCAAAACATTAAAGATGCCCAGCCTGATTGCAAGGTCATCTCTTTCGAAGGGTATCCACAGGCATTTCTGGCCCTGAAACAGGGCAAAGTTCACGCGGTGACCACGGACGCCACGATCCTGCTTGGACTGAAGAACAGCGGGGACAACCCGGACGATTACGTAATCGCCGGTGAATATATCTCGGATGAGCCTTACGGCATAGGCGTTCCCGAAAACGAATCAAATTTCCGTGATGCCGTGAACAAAGCCCTGGCAGATATGTGGACCAGCGGTGATTATCAGAAAATATACAACAAATGGTTCGGACCGGACACCAATTATACCCTGCCTCTCGAATGGGAAATGGAAATCTGGCCCTAAAATAATCGCCCACTTACAGGCAATGCCGCCGGCCGGGAGTCTGTTTAGGCTCCCGGCCGGATTTAGTCAAAACCACATGTTCATTACCGTGTAAATATTCATCAGACAAAAAACAGCAGACTTATTGCATGCATTTACTGAACAAACACATTGCAGTTTTAATAGCATTCCAGGCATTACGATCCATACCGGACAACAGCAAACAAAACATTATAAATAACATGATCATATAAACGGAAACTGGAAAAGGGAAGGCCTTGAATTACGATTTTGATTGGAAGCTTGTTCTAACCGGGGAATACGGACAATGGATCATCGACGGTTTAATCGTTACTCTCAAACTGTCCTCTATATCCATCGTCTTTGCCATGCTGGTGGGGACAATGATAGCGGTTTTTCGGCTGACAAAGTTTAAGCCCCTGGAATGGTTTGCCGTTGCCTACACGGAATTTTTTCGTAACACCCCACTTCTTATCCAGATCTTTTTTTGGTATTTCGGTTCGTATTCAATACTGCCCGAGGGGGTGAACAACTGGCTGTACGACCATGATTTCGAATTCGCGGCCGGGGTCATTTCCCTTACTATCTATACATCCGCATTCATCGCCGAGGAAATCCGCTCCGGGATATTCGCCATCCCCAAAACGCAATTGGAATCCTCCAGAGCCTGTGGCCTGAGCTTTATACAGGCCATGCGTTATGTCATATTGCCTCAAGCTTTCAGAATCATAATTCCTCCTTTGATTTCCCAGTTTTTGAACCTGATCAAAAATTCATCTCTGGCTATGACTATCGGAGTAATGGAATTGACCTACATGGCCAGGCAAATTGAATCGTATTCCTTTCACGGATTCGAGGCCTTCACCGTTTCCACGCTTATTTATATTTCCATATCGATTATTGTTTCCCTGGTCATCACCCAATACAACAAATACTTCCTGCGAACCATCAACTATTAACTGGAGAAGGAATCAGTGCACTGGGACGTTGTCTGGAACAACTTTGATTACTTTCTTATAGGGGCTTACCCGGACGGACCTCTGGGCGGCCTGGCCATGAGCATCCTCCTGGCCCTGGGCGGCATATTCGGTGCCTTCTGGATCGGGCTCATATTCGGTTTGATGCGTCTGTCACGCAAATTTGCGGTCCGATGGCTGGCCATGATCTATATCGAAATTGTCCGCGGCACCCCACTGCTCATGGTTATTTTCTGGTTTTATTTTCTGGCACCTATTCTTCTTGGACATACTCTTCCAGAAGCCTTGAGCGCTTTGATTGCCTTTATAGTCTTTACCAGCGCCTATATCGCGGAAATAGTCCGGGCCGGGGTACAGAGTCTGCCCCGGGGGCAGATGGAAGCCGCGCGCGGCTCCGGCCTGTCCCATTTCCAGGCCATGCGCTATATTATTCTACCGCAATCCCTGCGGAACATGATACCCTCTTTTGTCAACCAGTTTGTCAGTCTGACCAAGGACACATCCCTTGCCTATATCATTGGAGTAAACGAGTTGACCCGGACGGCCACCCAGGTAAACAACCGTTCTCTAAACGCTCCGACTGAAATATTCATAACCATCGCGGTTCTGTATTTCATTGTCTGCTATGTTCTGACCGAGATAAGTCGAAAACTTGAACGGCAAATGTCCAGGTATCAGGCCCGTGGCAAATAATCTTTTCGTTCTGGATGTTAGTATACCCAAAAAACATGAAGAACAGGCCGAATCGCTCCTGTCCACAAATGTCCCCTGGGGGTGGCAGGAAGAAGAGGACGACGAGAACCTGCTTTGGCGGATATATTTCGAATCTTTGACCAAATTAGATGAAATTGCCCGCCTGATCCAGATAGAAATTCCGGACTCATCTTCCAGACATCATTTTGAAAAAGCATTGCACTGGCAGGAAAACTGGAAAAAATTCTTTACCCCGATATACATTGATGACCAGATAATGGTTGTCCCCACCTGGCTCTCGGACACTCCTTTTTCCGGAATGTCTATCATAATTGAACCGAAAATGGCTTTCGGCACTGGGCATCATGCAACCACCACCCTGTGTCTGCAGGAAATCAACCGGCTTTTCCATTCAGGTTGCCTGAATTCCGAAGACCATTTCCTGGATCTGGGAACCGGATCCGGAATCCTGGGCATTGCGTGTGCCAAGCTTGGACTCTCCGGCATTGGCTTGGATATTGAGTCAACTTCAATTGACAATGCCCGGGAAAATATTGTTGGCAACAAGGTGCAAAGCAGATTCGAAGTGCATGAAGGAAGCCTGCGGCAACTGGCAAAAGAGCAGAAATTCGAATTGATAGTTGCCAATATCCTGGCCAATCCGCTGATAAATATGGCCCGGGACCTGACGAATTTTCTCAGCCAGGAAAAATATTGCCTGGTACTTTCCGGTATACTTCTCAGCCAGGCCGACAGGGTTATTCGCGCCTATCAAAAGCAAGGCATGGGGCGTCCGCTGACAGTAACCAAAAATGAATGGATCGCCATCGTCTGGACGGATCAGAACTGAATTTATGGCGCCGCATC
>JBNJHA010000021.1:0-9280 GCA_051748085.1 Thermodesulfobacteriota bacterium | reverse complement strand
GGACAAAAAAGTTTACCGTTTTTTTTGCGTACATTCGTTGCAGGCTGCCCGGTTTTCTTATATAATAATCTGCCTGCAAAAAATAAACTTTTACAGGCAGCGTTAAGTTTTAAGTTAAAAATTACAATTAAAATTAAAAATTAAATACTTACAAGATTTAATCTAGGCGTTTAGCTCCCGTCTTCGATTTTTTGCACTTGCATCTGCACACGACGTACCGTTTTCCTTAGAACAAAAACACGTCAATTATTATCTCGGATTCAACGCACAGGATACTTAACATGCAGGATAAATTAAAATTATTAAAACTTTATAATGGATTAATGGATATTCTCGGCCCCAGCAATTGGTGGCCCGGTGAAACCCGCTTTGAAATCTGCGTCGGTGCGGTTTTGACCCAGAATACAAACTGGAAAAATGTTGAAAAAGCTATTTACAATTTAAAGCAACACAAGCTTTTATCACCGGAGAGGATGTTCTCAATTGAACAAAGACGCTTAGCGGAGCTCATCCGTCCGGCGGGATATTTTCGGGTCAAGGCGCAGCGTTTGAAAAATTTTCTTTCTTTTTTACACATAAACCATGAACTGAATATGAATAATCTCCTTAAACAGGATACCCCGGGCCTGCGCGAAGCTCTTTTGCAGATTAAGGGAATCGGCCCGGAAACCGCGGACAGTATTCTTTTATACGCATTGAATCGTCCTGTCTTCGTAATAGATGCCTACACCAAAAGAATTTTTGACCGACACGGCTTGATCGACTACGTTACTTCCTATTCAGACATTCAAAAATTTGTGATGAACCAATTGCCTTTGGATCATGCGCTTTATAATGAATTCCACGCCCTCATGGTCAGGGCGGGTAAACAATGGTGTAAAAAATCAAATCCACTCTGCAGCAAATGTCCTCTGGCTTCGCTTTTGCCAGCATAAGCATATCAGATAATGATCAGCCGCAGGCAAATTAACGCCTTGAAGACATAATTTCAGATCATAGTCCAGGACGCACGATTTTTTGAATCCGGAACTCAACAATGTCCACACCAGAGACACACCGTTTTCGGAAAAAATTGTCATCCTTAAGAACCAACAAGTTCGGGGGGCAAGCATCACTCATCGATGGGCATTAGAAAGCCGCAGGCCGAAAGCACATGTAGCAAAAAATCTGGGGCAAAATACCAATACTCTGCAATGAAAAAATTTAAATATATATTTTTAATTCTCATACCGACTCCTTTTTATATTCTATTTCTTTTATGCCCTTTTCAACTCCAAGCCTCCTCGACCGAGGATCTCAAACAGGACATCCAGAAAGAAAAAGACGATCTTGGGCAAAAAAAAAGAACAATAAAAAAACTCTCCCGCCGGGAGAGTCAAATATACTCAAATCTAGCCCAGATTGAAAAAAAAATGCAGGGCATACAGTCTGCGTTGAAAAAAAGTCAGATAAAATTTTCCGCGCTCAAAGATGAAGAAGCCACTCTGCTCAAAAAATATCAAAGAACCAGATCCGAACACAAAAAGATACGAAACAGACTACAGCAGTCACTTTCCAGCTTGTGGCCAGCCTATTGCACCCGCATGTCTTCCGGGTTGGGCAATCTCAAAGACTGGGCCGAACTAGACCGAAAAATTCAATGGCTGCGGGCTGTTTCGGAAAGAATACACAACGACATGAAGGAACTGCGCGACACCGCCTCAAAGGTTACCTCTTCCCTGGCAAAACTTGAAAAGGTCAAGGAGGAAGTCCGGCAGGAACTCGAACGGACTGAACAATTGAAGGACACGCTGCTGCAGAAAAAACTGGACTATTTGTCCCAGGTTCAGGAAATCCGGGCAAAGCGCCTGGTGAGTGAAAAAAGAGTTCAATCCATATTAAACACGATTGAATCGCTTAATTATAAGCTGCGGGCTCTGACCGAAAAAAAATTCGCCAAGATGAAAGGCTATCTGCCCTGGCCCTGCAAGGGGATCATCCGCAAAAATTTTCAGCCCCAATCCAACCCGCCCCAACGCGGGATCGGGATAAAAGCCGAACAGGGGACCAAGATTAAATCCGTATTCTGGGGCAAGGTTGTTCATAATGACAAACTGCGCGGTTTCGGAAAAGTAATCATTATTTATCACGGCGATGACTATTATTCCCTGTATGCCTTTTTGAATTCCTCCGTCGTCAAGCTCGGGCAGCGG
Organism: Thermodesulfobacteriota bacterium; assembly: GCA_051748085.1. GTDB lineage: Bacteria > Desulfobacterota > Desulfovibrionia > Desulfovibrionales > Desulfonatronovibrionaceae > CAYNNQ01. The sequence goes on along the minus strand of JBNJHA010000021.1, from coordinate 7,088 downwards.
GTGGAAAAGGGCGAAACCATTGGGAGATGCGGATTCTATCCCGAGCTGAAATCAGAAGGTCTTTATTTTGAATTGCGTTTTCATCAAAAAGCAATTAATCCTATGAATTGGCTTTCATCCTGAATCAAAAAACAAATATTAAAATATGACTATGCAATCCACGGAGGAGAGAATGCGATTAAGACATATCACCGGCATTGTGGTTCTGCTCTTCACCCTGACCCTGACGCCTGGATCGGGCTGGGCTAAAAGCGACCAGTATGAATCACTGAAACGTTTCAGTCAGGCACTGCATCTTATTGAGAACAATTATGTGCGGCAAATAGACCGCGAGGAACTGATAAAAGGCGCTATCCAGGGCATGCTCCAGGATCTTGATCCGCACTCGGCGTTTTTTAATCCGGAAAAACTGCAGCGCATGCAGGAGGATATGTCCGGTGAATTCAGTGGGATCGGGATACAGATCGGCATGAAAGACAACAGACTGGTAGTCATTGCTCCCATCGAGGATACACCCGCCTATCGGGTCGGTTTAAAGGCCGGAGATCTTATTCTGGCCATTGACGGCGAGTCCACGCAGGGGATTTCACTCAGCGAGGCCGTGGAAAAAATCCGGGGCAAAAAAGGTGATCCGGTAGAGCTTACTATCATGCATGAAGATGCCCAGCGTCCGGAAAGAATAAAAATTATCCGGGACACTATTCCATTGCACACAGTGAAATTACATAAGCTGGAAGATGGTTATGTGCATCTGCGCATTACCGATTTCAAATCAAACACCACAGATGAACTTAAAAAAGCTATGTCCGATCTGCCGAAAAAAGAACAAATAAAGGGCATGATTCTGGATCTGCGGAACAATCCGGGCGGACTCCTAAGTCAGGCCATATCGGTTGCGGATATATTTTTAAGTGACGATCTCATAGTCTATACCCAGGGGCGGGAAAAAGAAAGCCGCAAGAATTTTTATGCTGAAAAAGAAAAAAATGATATTTCCTGTCCGCTTGTGGTGCTTATAAATGCCGGGTCAGCTTCCGCTTCGGAAATTGTAGCCGGGGCTTTGCAGGACCATAAAAGAGCCCTGCTCGTGGGCGAAAAAACTTTTGGCAAAGGATCGGTTCAGTCCATAATTCCGCTCGCGGATGGTTCGGCAATCAAAATGACCGTTGCCCTGTACTACACTCCCGAAGGCAGGTCCATACAGGCCGAGGGAATTGAACCGGATTTTGTCCTCCCCTTTGAACCTGCAGAGCCCGAGGATGACGAAGAAGGACACTCATCCTTGCGTGAACAGGATCTTACGCGGCATTTGGAAAATCCCAATGAAAAAACAAACGCAACGGAGAAAGACAAAAATATTAACGGAGAAAAAATTATTAAAAATGACAACCAATTACGCATGGGTCTGCAACTCCTTAAATCCATGCCGGCCATAAAGGAACTAAAAAACAACTAGCCATTGAACTTATGGCGTTAATCCAAAACTCATAAAATATGACACAGAAAACCAAAAAAAATAAAGGCGACACTAAAAGGACAAAATCTTTTTTTGTCGCCTTGATTACCGTTCTAAGTCTGGCTGTTTTAGCCTGGGTTCTGCTCTTGCCGCCGAACACTCCTGATAAAAACGCAGAAGACAAACAAAAACAATCATCTGCGCAAACCGCGGACACTAGTGAAGTTCCGCTCTCAGAAAAACAATCCGAAAAACATATTTTTGAGGAAAAACTCGCTCCTGACTTTGACCAGAAAGTGCGCCAGGTGGATTTGGTCTTGATGCAAGCACTGGCCGAAGAACCTGACAAGACCGAACTCAAGCACAGCAAACTGCAGACAAAACATTTTCATGGGATACCATTTCATTTCCAGACCCTGGAAATACAATTTGTCAAATCTCCGGACTCATTCTTAAAAACTCTCAAAAAAGAACTCACTAATTTCGTCAACAATTCTTCAATAGAATCCAACCCAAAGAATAAAACCTGGACAATTTCTATAAACGGACAAGAAACACACGTAATTCATCTAATCCCAGACGATGCTCGGACAAAACCAGACAAAAAAACGCCGCAGGCAAAACTGGCAATAATAATTGACGATATGGGACGAAGCAAAACTTTCGCCCGTGAACTGGCCAAACTTGATATACCAATAACCTTCTCCATTCTTCCGCATAGCCCGTACTGCAAAAAAGTTCGGGAAATAGCGATCAAATCCGGCTTGACCATAATGCTGCATCTGCCCATGCAACCTGAAAGTTGGCCGGAAACCGATCCCGGTCCCGGTGCATTATTTGCCGATATGACCGCGCAAGAAATACAAAAAACAATTCAGGATGATTTGGAGCATGTACCCGAGGCTATCGGGGCCAACAACCATATGGGCTCTAAATTTACAGCCAGCAAGAAAGGAATGGACGAGGTTTTTAAAAAACTGCGAACTAAAAGGATGTTTTTTCTGGATAGTCTGACCACACCTGAAAGCGTGGCCGAAAAATGCGCCGAGGAGAACCTGGTTTCACTGCTAAAAAGAAACATCTTCCTGGACAATATCCAGGACAAAAAAGCAATTGTCTTTCAGCTGAAAAAAGCTGAAAAAATTGCCCAGAATTCCGGATCGGCGATAGCCATAGGTCATCCGTATCCGGAAACCCTCGAGGCCTTGCGGGCCTGGAGCAATGCCAACGATACCAAAGTCAGCATTGTATCTGTCGAAGACCTGCTTTAGTCAAGACAACCTTGCCCCCGGCTCCGGCTCAGGGGCAAGGGATAACTTACTTCGAGTCCTTCGATATTCTGAATTTTGTTCGAGTGATCCTTTCTAATGTTCCCACCGAAAGTTCAGCATCAAAAAGATTAGGAAAATAATGCATAAAAATCCATGCCTTTTGTCGAAGAGCATTTTCTTCTTGTTTTATAACTACTCACGTAACTATTCACCAAATATTCTTTGCTTCTGATCTTCGGATTTGGGCAGCGCTTCAGCCGAATAAGCCACAATTACATCTATAAATGCTTACCCATAAAAAATACCTGCCCTTGGGCAGGTATTTGAATGTAAATTATAAACAGTTCTTGCCCGGCAATACAAAATTACTAGGCACGGGAACAGCAGTCTTTCCGATCCGGAAAAAACTGAATTTTTACCCGTCTATTTCCGGCAGCGAATATGCCAGAATTTACTGCTTGGCAAACGCCAGGCTGGAAAACTTGAAAACCGTTTGAAAAAATCGAAAGACTAGGAACTCATCGCGTTAAAGGCTTTATTCAAACGCGAAATCTTTCTGGCAGCCTTTCTTTTATGAATCACCTTTTTCTGTGCGGCGCGATCCAGAATTGAAGTCACATCCTGCAAGGCAGTCGTTGCCCTGTCGGCATCATTTGCCTCAATAGCCGTATTCACGCTGGTTACAGCCTTTTTAATCCTGGTCTTTACTGCCTTGTTGCGAATATTGGCCCTGAGACTCTGCTTATGCCTTTTCACCGCTGATTTATGATTAGCCAAGAGAAATATCCTCCTTATCTAAAGATTATATTCATGTTTTCGTGTAAGTAAGTGAGTTTCACTGCCACACTAAAAAATAAAGGTCAAGAACTTTATCATACCTGCAAAGCCGAAAAATCCGCCAGGCACGCAAGCCTGGAGGTCAATGCATACAGCAAATTAAACCTGTTTTTCCGGACATCGGCCTCTTCAGCCATAACCATTACATTGTCAAAAAAGTCATCCACATAGGGCCTGAGTTCCTTCAGCATATCCAGCAATCCGGAAAAATCCCCATTCATCCACTTTTTATCCCAGACGGGCAGAATTTCTTCTATCTTGTCCGCCAGCCTGTTTTCATGTTCGGATTCAAACAGAGTACGCTCATACTTCCCGGTCAGATCAAAATCAGATTGCTTGCGGATAATATTGTCCGCGCGCTTAAAAGTCAAAACATCCTCGGCGTATCCCTTACGGGATGTAAACTCAACCAGGGCCAGAAGTCTGTTTTTCGTTGCCGGCAATCTGGAAAATCCAGACCCGATTACCGCTTCGACAACCTTACTGTCTTCAACTTCCGAAACCCATAGAGCCCGCAATCTGTTCGCCAGAAAATTCATCAAATCGTCAATAACCTTTTGCCGGGGCCTGGTCCATTCAGCTTGCTCGTACCCGTCCAAAGCAGTCGCGCACAATTGAACCAGATCAAAATCAAATCCATAATCCATTAAAATACGCATTACGCCGAGTGCCTGTCGACGGAGGGCATAGGGATCCGCGGCTCCGGTCGGGATCATTCCCCGACCGAAGCATCCGGCAAGATTATCCAGTTTGTCGGCCAGAGACAAAATGGCACCGGCCGCGGTTCCGGGAACCGGACTTCCGGGCCCTTCCGGCAGATAATGTTCATATATCGCTTTGCATACCAGTTCATCCTCGTTCTTCTGACGCGCGTATATCCCGCCCATAATGCCCTGCAGGGAATCGAATTCGCCGACCATTTCCGTCACAAGATCAAATTTGGCCAGCAGACCCGCTCTAGCCATGCGCGTCTTATCCACTGCATCAACTTCTGCGGCCAATTGAAAACAAAAATGAGAAAGTCTCCGGGCTTTATCGCCCATGCTGCCGAGTCCAGCCATAAAGACAACCCGGTCCAGTTTTGCCACAAATTCGTCCGGGGAAAGCTTTAAATCAGACTCCCAGAAAAACCGGGCATCTTCCAGCCTGGCCTTTAATACCCTCTCCCATCCGCGTTGAACCAGGTTTTTATCTTCGGGTGTCAAATTAAGAGTGGTCAAAAAATAGGGCAAAAGTTTACCGGATTCATTTTCAACGCCAAAACTCTTCTGATGTTTTTCCATACTGGTCAAAAGCACCTCGTCCGGGAGCTCAAGATATCCGGGCAAAAACTCACCCAATACGGGGCAGGGGTGCTCAACCAGATTGGCAACCTCATCCAGAAGTAATTCCTTCCAGACAACCCTGCCGCCAACGGACAACGCCGCCTGGTCGCCTCGCGTGCATATAATTTCACGCCGTTGCTCTTCTTTTAATACGATCTCCCCGGATTCAGTAAGTACTTGTTCAAAATCGGCGGCATTTTTTATCTCATACGGGCCCGGACCCTGAACTCTGTGTCCGTAGGTCCATCTATCCGAGCGCACATCCGATATACGGAAATCGACAACTTCATCATCCAGCAGGGAAAGAATCCAGCGGATCGGCCTTCCAAAAGTAAATTTATCCGCCCAGCGCATCTTTTTCGGAAAAAACAGTCCCTTTATGCATTCGGGACAGATGTCCGCCAGCAAGTCCAGGGCATGGCGTCCGCCAACGATTCTACGCACAGCAACATAGACACCCTTTTCTGTTTCCTGCACGAAAAGATCCCCGGCATCAACACCCTGGGAACGGGCGAAACCGGCAGCCGCTTTAGTCGGCTGTCCCTTTTCATCAAAACCAATCCGGGCCGGAGGACCGATGAAAAGTTTGTTCTCAACTTCCTGCTTCTCATCCAGATCTTCCACCAGGCCGACAATACGCCTGGGAGTGGCCAGTGTGCTGATCTGGCCGAAATTTAATTTCACTTCCCCAAGTTTTTCCCGCAAGTTCCGCTCAAGATCAGCCTTGAGGGCGCACAAAAAACGAGCCGGCATCTCTTCCGTTCCTATCTCCAACACAAATCGTGACATTTTATTGCTCCGGAAAAAATCGTCTTTTAATCGTATGATCGGTTTATCCGCAAATTTTTAAATCCTCGAACAAAAAGCTATCAGCCATTTTCAGCCTGGACAGAAAATCATCACCCGTTCTTGCCCCTGAGCAACGGATAACCCAGATCTTCTCTTTGCGTCGCGTAAAGTGCGGCTATCCGGGATGCAAGATTCCTCACTCTGGCGATATAGCCGGTACGTTCGGTAATGGAAATCGCTCCCCGGGCCTCGAGGAGATTAAACAGATGGGAACACTTCAGACAATAATCGTACGCTGGCCACGGCAGGCCGGTCTCACACAAGGACTTGCATTCCTGTTCGCATGAATCAAAAAACCCAGCCAGCATTTCGGAATTACTGTAATCAAAATTATACCTGCTGTGTTCTTCTTCCGGCTTATGATAAATATCCCCATAAGCTACATCGTCATTCCAGGCCAGGTCATAAACGGATTCCTTGCCCTGTAAATACATGCATATCCGCTCAAGTCCGTAGGTCAATTCCACGCTGATCGGCTCAAGATCAATGCCGCCCACCTGCTGAAAATATGTAAATTGCGTGATTTCCATTCCGTCCAGCCAAACTTCCCAGCCAAGTCCCCACGCTCCGAGTGTCGGTGACTCCCAGTCATCTTCGACAAAACGGATATCATGCTGGCGGGAATTAATGCCCATGGCCGAGAGACTTTGCAGGTAGAGATCCTGAATGTCTGCGGGAGCAGGCTTCAATATAACCTGAAATTGAAAATAATGCTGCAGGCGATTCGGATTTTCGCCGTAGCGACCGTCCGTGGGACGTCGTGACGGCTCGACATAGGCCGCTTTCCAGGGCTCGGGACCCAATACCCGCAAGAAAGTTGCCGGATTGAATGTTCCCGCTCCAACTTCCAGATCATAAGGCTGCTGTAGTACGCAACCCCGGCTCGTCCAATAATTCTGCAATCCCAGGATTACATCTTGAAAATTCATCTCTTTCTCCAAAACAATTATAACTATTCACTACACTAAAGTGTACACCGTTTTTTTACGCAAATTTGCGAAAGGACGCCCGGTTTTATCATATACTCAGAAAAGGGGAACCGGACCGCAGGACTGTTCATATAAATAAAATTTCCGAATTTAGAAATATCTGGTTTCCAATTCGGAAATGATTTTTTTCTGTTTAACAAGAAAATTAAGCAATTACGAGTCAGCGTACCTTATACGTGAGCGAATAACTACGAAAATTGACGTAGTTAGACTGGAAAAGGGCCATTTCCCACCCGGTAACTTGCAAGCTTCCAAACAAAATACTAATTTTCTAATTGCAAATGACAATTTACAAACGCATCCACAAGACGCAAGAAATCCTGCCGAACCCTCATCGGCGGACTCCATCGTATCCAATCAA
>JBNJHA010000020.1:21948-37664 GCA_051748085.1 Thermodesulfobacteriota bacterium | reverse complement strand
CGGGAAACGATTACCGGGAGTTGCCTCTGTTGCGGGAGGAATTAAACCGCAAAAAAGTCAATATTTCTATTGAATTGCCCGACGGATTCGGACATATTGTTTCAATGCCTTCAGAGGAGCAGACATTCTCGATACCCGACTCCGGATATATAAAACTCACAGCCGCAAGAACGGACAAAAAAACCATTGCCGTCTCCCAGGAATGCACATTGGGCCCGGTGATTATAGCTCCCTGTGACTACCAGACACTTCTGGACATTCAGAACAACTTGAGTAATCCGCAAGAAAGCACTCTAGTGTTAAAGGCGGCCCGCTAGTACTTATCCGGAAATTCAAAAATTCCGGATTTAGAAATATCAGGTTCCCGATTCGAAAACAGCCCTTTAATACGAACTATTGCCCGCTACAAGTCAGCAAAAAATTTGCTGAATAATTTTTATGACCAATAAACACTCCGGTTAAAACACAAAAACCCGGTATTCGGGATCGGTCATGATTTGAACAATCTGCTGTCCGCCCTTGATCTCCGCGCCCTGAAGAATATCGTCCGGGTCCACATATCGTTTATCAGCGCAAGCCTTGCACACGTGCAGCCTGCCTCCTTTTTTCACCAGCCGGCCAATCATCTCGCTCATATCCTCTCCGGTGGTGGAACGGATGCCCTCGGCCATACCTAATTGAGCCCAGTGTATAGCGTCATCAATCAAGGCAACTTCCACCTTGTTCCCGGCTTCCGCCGCCAGCGCCGCAAACTGCATAGCGCGGGTCGCGCCGCCGGATTTTTCAAAGCCCTTGGTAATCACATAAAGACAATTCATGCTTTTTCCTCCCGTACTTGCTGATTTACTATCCTTCAAACGGATCTTTTCCCAAATTGAAAATACTGTTTACAAAAGCAGATTTTTTGTGTTTTCGGGCTTTCACTTCCAAAGCATTCAACAGCGTTTAAACCGGGCACTCGTCAGAATACGGAAACAAAGAACAATAAATCGCCCAAAGCCGATCATTCAAATTGTCCACCATGGAATTCAATTCATCCTCTTCAATACCCAGCTTTTTCCAAATATCTTCCGCCGGCTCCAGATTATAAAACCTGTTGCAGCAGATCCCCAAGGCAGTCGCAATCTGATTGGCCACATAGACAACTTCCGGTATATCTTTTCCCAGGCAGTTCTGGGGATCATGGTGATATAAGGCTGAATGTATTATGTTTTTAGGCATCTTCCAGTCGCCGAAAAGAATGCCGCCCAACATGGTATGTTCAACATTAAAAACTTCCAATTCTGTTTTTAAAAGCGGGATTTCTTCTTGTTGTTGCAGATACAGGCAGGCCTTGCAAAGTTCCGGATAATTGGTGAAAAATAAAAGTCGCCCCATATCATGCATCAATCCGGCTACAAGATACCTCTCGGGTTTTTCCCGGGCGCAAAGCCTGGCGATATCATGAGCGAGAACCGCGCACGCTACGGAATGCTTCCAGAAAATATCCAGAGGCAAATCTTCGGCAACCGAATCTTCGAACATGGACAAAATACGAACTCCGAGTCCGAGAGAAGAAATCTCCCGGGTCCCGATTACGGTAATGGCTCTTTCCAAAGTCTGGACTTTAAAAGGCAGAGCATAAAGAGGACTGTTGACCAAGCTGAGAATGGCGGATGTAAATTTAAGATCATACTGAATAATCTGCGCTATCCGCCTTGACGAAGCTCCGGCATCCAGCGCCTTTTGCAATTCCAGGATTACACCCGGTGCTGACGGCAATTTTATTTTTTCCTTGATGGCATCCAGCGGCAAGAGATCGACCTTGTTGCGCATTATCGCAAATTGTTCAGAATCGGAAACCACAGGTTGCATATTCACGGCAAAATGTTCAGCTTCAGAATATTCCCCGGCGCTGCGCATTGCCAGATTATAAAGCATGGCATTTATCGGATTCATGGTTGATGCCAGTTTAAATCGTTTATCCACGGCTTGTTTCTGGGCCTGGGTAATTTCATTCATTTAACTCTCCCTCTTGTGAAAACATTCGTACCTGTCCACTTAAAGCATGATTTTTTTAATGCACAAAAATATCTTTTAAAATTTTAAAATCATATTGCGTTATGCCTGTGCCGCTGATCCACCTGATGATCTACGCATTGTTTAATATTTATGCCTGAACGCCGGAAAAAATGTCAATTATATTTACCGCTAAACTGAAAAATATTGATGTTCTCCGGGAACGGATTATATTGCAAACATAAAGTCCCTGAAAAGATTAGTAAAATTTAAATTCTGTACAGCAAACAAATTTTGTCCTAAAAAACGGCAGGCAACGGGAAAGGATAATGGCAAATAAGGTCTTTATATTATTCGCATATTCAGAAAATCACAATCAGTGCCGCACGTTATGTTTTCCGGATAAACACAGTGGACAAAAGGCAGATATCAATAAAATGAGGCTCCTCGACGTTGCGTATGGATTGTATTCGAGTGATCCTTTTTGATGCTTCATATCCGTACAGCCGAAATTTCCGGATTTAACGAATAACCTTATCTAAGGTAAGGAGCAACAAATGAGCAAAAGCAAGGATATCCGAGTTCTGCTCGTGGATGACGAACAAACCCTGCTTGAATTTTTATCCAAACGACTTTTACGCGAGGGATTCACCGTAAAGGTGACTTTCTGCGGGGAGGAAGCCCTGCAGGCCGCTGCGGACAAAACCTATGACGTGGCGGTCGTGGACATAAACATGCCGGGAATGGATGGAATCGAAACCCAAAAGCTGCTCAAGGAAATTCAACCGGACCTGCAGTGCATTATTCTTACCGGCCTGAGCAATCCGGATGATTTACCGCAAGACGCGGACAAGCATGCTTACCGTTTTTTGGTCAAGCCTGTTGATTTTGAATCCCTGATGCAATCCATCCGTGAAGCTCACAAGTTCAAACTCAAATTGCAAAAAGAAAAAAAAACGGACAAAGATGCTATTGTTGAGCCTTCTTCCGATTCCAGCATACTTAAAAGGATGCTCTGGAAAATGAAAAAGCTTTACGGGGTCCCGAATGAATAACATTCAGTCTGAATTCAAAAATGAACTCGATTTTCCCGAAATATGCCTGACGCAGGCTTTAAAACCGGTATTTTTGACCGGGAGCAAGGACAACTCGCATACATTACTGTCCATATTGGATAAAAACGGCAGAATAGAGCATTTAAGTCCGGCCTGGGAAAAGCTCTTGGGTACATCTCTTTCCATTTTTTCCGATATTTTTTTTTCCGAATTGGCTGTCAACCCGGAAGACATCTCCGAATTGCTCGACACTGCTGCCGCTAACGGCGTTTCCCAGACGACAACCGACCTTCTGGTAAAAGACGAAGGTATCTCTTTTTCCCATTACCTGATTCAACGTACTTGTCCCAACGGGACCAAACAAGGATTTTTGTGCATAAGTGGAAAGACCACCAGCTGGGATGATTATGACGAAAATTTTGTCCGGGTCGACAGACTGGCTGAAATAGGACGAATGTCCGCGGCCGTTGTCCATGAACTTAAAAACCCCCTGAGTGTCATCAGTCAGGCTGCGGGCTGGGGAGAAACTGTACTCCGGGACGCAGCCGGACTTGATCAAAACGACCGGAATGAACTGAGCAATGTTCTCAGGGAAGTAGAAAGACAGACCTCCCGTTCCTGGTCCATCATTCAGCAAATCCTGGATCTGGTCCGGGAAAGCAAACCAGAACATAAAAAATTCTCCCTTAGAGAACTGGTTGAAAACACACTGGAATATTTAAGCAGTGAAATAAAAACCCCGGCGATCAAGATCAACCCGTGTTTTCCTGCCGGGGAATTGATTGTCCGCTCTGATTACACATTGTTGCAGCAGGTACTTATGAACCTGTTGAGCAATGCCGTGCATGCAATAAGGGAAACAAACAAAAAAGACGGTCGAATCGACATAATTATCGAAAACCTGCCGACAAAATTCCGCATCGGGATCATCGATAACGGTCCCGGCATCCCCGGCCACATGCAGGACCGAATCTTTGATCTCTTTTTTACCACCAAGACAAAAGGCAAAGGAACCGGTCTGGGACTTTCCGTAAGCAAAAGATTGATAAAAAGACTTGGGGGGTCCATTCAATTTAAAAGCACGCCGGAAAAAGGAACTGCTTTTAGCTTGCTGATACCCAAAAACCCGCAGACAGAGACTTGAATCCCGCTCCAATTTTAGCTATCCTTTTATTTTAAACGTTCAAAAGGGGATAAAAATGTCAGCTTCCATGCGCGGAGCGAAAGAACAAAATACATCCGAAAAAAAGGACCTGAGGCGCTTTTTCCGGAGAATTGCCTCTTTTATCCTGACCTTCTGCCTCATGTTTACCTTGTGGATCATATTTTCCGGAGTTTTCGAACCTTTTTTTCTGGGCATGGGAATTATCTCCAGTATCCTTGTGGCCGCAATGTATCATGAATTCCTGTTTCCGCATCCGCGCCTGAATTATCTCAAATTTGTCCTGGTCTTCAGCGCCTATGTATTCTGGCTTCTATGGCAGGTATTCAAGGCCAATTTACACCTGATGAAAATCATTTTTCATCCACGCATGATGGACTTGATCGATCCGCAAATTATTGCCTTCCGCACGCCCCTGCGCAATACGCTTTCATTGACCACGATGGCCAACTCCATCACCCTCACTCCGGGAACGGTAACAATCTCCGTAAATTCCGCAGGGTTGTTCAAGGTTCACTCCATTGATAAAGCCTCGGCAAAAGCACTTAAAGGTCAGATGGACAAGAAAATAAACAAAATCTTCGGGGAATAACCATATGGACCTGTTTTTTCTGTTTTCCGGCATATTCTTGTGTCTGCTGATGCTCATTTCCCTGTACCGGGCCGTCTTCGGGCCAACGGTTCTCGACCGCCTAATAGGAAGTAACGCCATCGGTACCAAGACGGTTGTTTTGCTCCTGGTTATCGGTTTTTTGTACGGTCGGGTGGATATGTTCGTGGATATCGCCCTGGCTTACGCCCTGCTTAATTTTATCACTGTCCTGGCCGCGTCCAAATATTTCTATAAAAAAAGAGGACTTGGAAAATAAAAAGAAGGTGATCCATGCTGGAATCAGGCATAAACATTTTAGTCATTATTCTTATATGCAGCGGGCTTATCCTTTTTACCGGAGGAAGCGTCGGAATTCTGCGCATGCCGGATTTTTATACCCGGATACATCCCTCGGGCAAACTGGATACTTTAGGTACCCTATGCATGATTCTGGGCTTGTCCGTGTACAATATTGACTGGGCGCACATAACCCTGAGCGATACCCTGGTCAGTATAAAGATGCTGCTTATTGTCTTATTCATGTTTTATGCATCCCCCACGGCAACGCACGCCATTGTGGACGCCGGATTACACGCGGGGATGCGCCCATGGCAAAAAGGGGACAAAAGGAGGCGCTGATGCATTGGCCGATTGATCTTATTATTTTATCCTTGGTTATTGTCTGCGCAATAGCCGCGATTTCCGTCCGCGACCTGCTGGGTACGGCCATCCTCTTCGGGGCCTACAGTTTCATGCTCTGTCTTTTGTGGGCGAACATGGGCGCGGTCGATGTCGCTTTTACCGAAGCCTCGGTCGGCGCCGGGGTGAGTTCGGTATTCGTCATTGCCGCGGTATTCAGGACTACCAGGAGGACAAAGGATTGAAATACCTGGGTCTGATTATCGTAATCATCTGCGGCGGCCTTTTACTGTATGCCACACAGGATTTTCCGGCCTGGGGGGACCCAACAGCACCGGTGCACACGCATCTTTCGCCGCATTTTATAACCGAAGCCGTGCATGAAACCGGAGCACCGAACCTGGTGACCGCTGTCCTGGCCGATTACCGCAGTTACGATACCATGTTCGAGACCGTGGTCGTATTCTGTGCCGGCATTGTATGCATCCTTCTACTGCGCACTTTTGTTCAGAGCACACGGGGCCGGGCATACCGCCATGTGCCCACTGGTGTGGTCCTGCACATCCAGGATCCGGAAAAAAAGCCGAAGAGCATGCACGAATTCGAACTCATTGACAACATGTGGGTCCCGCAGGATCTGATCATCAAGACCTTGAGCCGACTGCTCATACCATTTACCCAGATCTTTGCCCTGTATGTCGTAGCTCATGGAGACTTCAGTCCCGGGGGCGGATTCCAGGGTGGAGTCATATTCGGGGCCAGCCTGATCCTGATGGCCATTTCCTTTGACCTGCGGACCGCTCTAAACCGCATGTCAGAAAAAATACTAGGGCTTCTCTGCGCTCTGGGAGTAATTATCTATTCCGGAATCGGTATTGTTTGCATGCTCCTGGGCGGAAATTTCCTGGACTACAGCCGCCTGACCGCGATTCTGCCCGTGCAGGAACCCCATATCCGCGCTCTGGGCATGCTGGGAGTGGAGATCGGGGTCGGTTTCACCGTAATGGCGGCTATGGTCATCCTGTATGCCAATATCGCTTCCGAAGGCCGCCACAGACAGGGACTGTAGTTGAAACTGACCTCTAACGAACGGATAAATTTTAAAAAAATTGATCACGAATTACCGCTGAAAACAAAAACAGAGCGAGCAACAATCAAATGCCTGACCTGCTTACGGAAATAGTCAACAAATACAACTACTGGTTGTATATCATCCTCATGATGATCGGGTTGTACGCCATGATCGCCAAAAACAATCTTATCAAAAAATTAGTGGGCATGAATATATTCCAAACCGCCATTATCTTGTTCTTCATTTCCCTGGGATACAAGGAGAACGCGACCATCCCCATAATCTCCGGCGGACACGGCGAGGACACGGCCCATCTGAGCATAAAAGCGGCGCAGTACATAAATCCGCTTCCGCACGTTCTCATGCTCACGGCCATCGTGGTTTCCGTGGCCACCCTGGGAGTGGCTTTGGCTTTAATTCTTATGGTCTACAAACGCTATCAGACCCTGGAAGAAGATGAACTGAGAATGCGGATCAAACAGAAATGAGCGAACACTATCCAGTTTTGATAATCCTTGCCCCGCTGCTGGCCGCTTTTCTGAACTCCGCACTTTTCTGGGTGGACAGGCGGATGTGCTGTCCGGTCACAGTGCTCGGGATCGGCGCCAGCCTTTATTTCTGTATAGGACTTCTGATCCAGGTTTTGGGCTCCGGACCGGTCACCTATCACTTGGGAGGTTGGGCTCCTCCCATGGGGATAGAGCTGAAAATTGACCATCTGAGTGCGTTGGTCCTGTTGCTCATCCCGTCCATAGCACTGGTAAACATAATGGCCAGTCGCAAGAATATTCACGAAGAGTTGACCTTCAAGCGCGGCCCCTTTTACATTGTATACCTGCTTTTTGTGGCCGGGCTCCTGGGCATTGTGGCCACTGCGGATCTGTTCAACCTGTATGTGCTTTTAGAAATAACCTCCTTGGCCGCCTATGCCCTTCTGGCCATGGGCGACCCGGACCGGGCCCCGCTGGCCAGCCTGAACTACGTATTTCTGGGCGTGATCGGGGCCAGCTTCTATCTGCTCGGAGTGGGCTATCTGTACATCATGACCGGGTCCTTGAACATGGGGGACGTGCAATCCCTGCTTCCGCCAATCAGCGAATCGCCGGCCATCATGGCCGCGTTTGTCTTCTGCCTGGTCGGGGTGTGGATCAAAATGGGGCTGTTTCCCCTGCATACCTGGATGCCCAACGCCTACGCCTATGCCCCGGTATCCTCAAATCGCCTGATTGCTCCGCTGATGACCAAGGTCATGGTCTATGTCATGATCCGGATCATGATCTCTGTCTTTGGTTTGGACTATGTCTTCGGGCAACTGGCTCTGCAGAAATGGGTAATCATCCTGGCCAGTGCGGCTATAATCGCGGGCGCAATTATGGCCCTGGCCCAGAGGGATCTTTTAAAAATGGCCGCATACATCATTGTCTGCGAAATCGGGTATATGGTCGGCGGAGTGTGGCTCGGAAACAGTGCGGGCATGACCGGGTCAATTCTGCATATAATAAACGACGTGGTCATGACTTTTGCCCTTTTCCTGGCCATCGGGAACATCATCTATATCCAAAAAAAAGCGGATTTCGAGAATCTGCGCGGACTGTTCTCCTCCATGCCCTGGACCATGGCCGGTCTGTTTCTGACCGGAGCCAGCATAATCGGAGTTCCCCCGACCTGCGGTTTCTTCAGCAAGTGGTATCTAATACTCGGAGGGATAGAGGCCGGGTCCGCGCTGTTTGTAACTGCCCTTATCCTGAGCAGTCTGATCTCCGCGATTCTTTTTTTCCGCATAGTGGAGATTGCCTTTTTTCCGGAAAAAAATCATCCTGACTATGCTGAGTACGATTCAGATGTCCCGGAACTTAAAGAGGCCCCGATATCCATGCTCATCCCCCTCGGCCTGGCCGGAACCGCCGTCATCGCCATGGGTATCTGGTCCGGCTACATAGTACAGTATGTCATTCTCCCCTTCACTCAACAAGGTATCAACTGATAATGGATCCAATTGTTTCTCTACGTCCCTTACTTGCTGTGCTGGTTTCCGCGCTGGTAATCCCGGTGCTTATGTCCAGCGGAAAGCGTCCCAACGTGCGCGAGGCCTGGACCTTTGCAGCCGCATTCCTCAAATTCGGCCTGATCGTGTCTATGCTCCCGAGTGTGCTTCAGGGCCGCGTATTCATGTTCACCGTGAGCACCCCGTTTCCGGGCGTGCCCATAGAACTGCGCGTGGACGCCCTGGGCATGCTCTTCGCCCTGGTGGCCTCATTTCTGTGGATATTTACCACCTTGTATACAATAGGCTACATGCGGGGCTTGAAGGAACACGGCCAGACCAGATTCTTCTCCTATTTTGCCCTGGCTTTGTCCAGCACCATAGGAGCGGCATTTTCCGCCAATCTGTTCACCCTGTATCTCTTCTATGAAATTTTGTCCCTGTCCACGTACCCCCTGGTCGTGCATCACCAGGACAAAGAATCCAGAATCTCCGGGCGCAAGTACCTGGGCTTTATCCTGGGCACTTCCGTGGGACTGGTTTTGCCGGCCATGCTGATCTGCTATCACTACGCCGGGACCTTGGATTTCACCCCAGTCGGAATTTTGGCCGGAAATGTGCCGCCATACATGCTCGTGCCCCTTTTCCTTCTTTTTATCTTCGGGTTCGCCAAGGCCGCGATCATACCTTTCCACTCCTGGCTGCCCGCGGCCATGGTCGCCCCCACCCCGGTTTCGGCACTGCTGCACGCCGTGGCCGTGGTCAAGGTAGGCGCTTTTTCCGTGTACCGGGTAATTACCGGAATTTTCGGAGTCGATTTCCTGGCTGAATACGGGCTGAACGAAATCGGCATGTATCTGGCCGGGATCACGATCATCGGGGCCTCGCTCATCGCCCTGAGCCAGGACAACCTGAAACGGAGACTGGCCTTTTCCACCATAAGCCAACTTTCCTATATCGTCCTCGGCGCGTCCATGCTCGGGAGCAGCGCCCTGCTCGGCGGGGCACTGCATATTGCCAATCACGCGTTCATGAAAATCACTCTGTTTTTCTGTGCCGGAGCCATCTTTGTCCGGCACGGCAAAAAGAACATCAGCGAACTGGACGGCATCGGATACAAGATGCCCTTTACCATGGGCGCATTTGCCATCGGGGCTTTGGGGATGGTCGGCCTCCCGCCGGTAGCCGGATTTGTGAGCAAGTGGTATCTGTGCCTGGGAGCATTGGAAGCCGATCAGACCCTGTTTCTGGTCGTGCTTTTGCTGAGTTCGCTTTTAAATGCGGCATATTTTTTCCCCATACTCTATCGGGCCTTTTTCCGCAGGCCGCCGGAATGGAACTCCGGCCAGGAGATCAGGATGGCTGAAGCGTCATTGACTCTCGTGCTTCCGCTTTGCTTTACTGCTTTTTACTCCGTGGTCCTGGGCATCTATCCGGATTTTCCGTTTCAGATCATGGAACTGGCCCAAACAGCGGTCAGTCAAATCACACCAGGAGGCTGACCGACATGAACAGGCGAACATATATCACGGTAATAGTCAGTCTAGGCATCTTCTGCCTTTTGGACCTGTTTTACTCACCGGAGCACCATGCGGAATATTTTTGGCATGTTACCCCGGCATTCAGCGCAGCGTACGGCTTTCTGGGATGTGCCTTGATTGTGGTGGTCTCCAAAGCTATCGGCAAGTACTGGCTTTGGATTGAGGCCACCTCCGTGCCGCTGCCAAAAAAGGCCTTTGCCCCTGATGCGCAGGAGGCAATGGTTGTCAACTGGTTTGTCAGCGAAGGCGATAAAGTGCACGAGGGACAAAAACTTGTCGAGCTGAAAATAGGCGAACGGCTTCCAATAATAGGTTCGCCGCAGGCAGGCACGGTCATGCAGCGCTTTGTGGATCAAAAGGACATTATCCGTCCCGGGGAAACTTTGCTTAATCTCCGGGTAGCGGAATCCATGGAACAGGTTGAGGACAAGGTGGCCATTTATGGTTAGCGTATTTCCCCCGGCCCTGCTGTTCATCGCTGCCGCTCTGTTCATTCCGGCATTCAAAGGCACGGCCCGCAAGATCTACATGCTGACCATTCCGGTTTTGGGATTCATGCAGTTGCTCTCACTGCCCACGGGCTCGCATCTGACGGTTACCTTTTTGAACACCTATGAATTGACTCTGCTCCAGGTGGAACCCATCCGGCTTTGCTTTGCCTATGTCTTCGTGATAATGGCATTCTTGGCCACGATTTTTGCCCTGCATGAAGAAAAACCATACCAACACATGGCCGCTTTTTCATATGTGGGCAGTTCCCTGGGAGTAGCGTTTGCCGGAGACTTTTTCAGCCTGTTCATTTTTTGGGAGTTAATGGCCATTACCTCGGCGGCAATAATCTTTCTGCGCAACATAAAGGCTGCCAGAGAGGCCGGAGCCCGCTATCTTTTGGTCCATGTAGCGGGAGGGACATGTCTAATGGCCGGGATCATTTTCCAGTTGGTGCAGACCGGGTCGCTGGATATAGTCCGCCCCGAATCCGGTTTGGCCTTCGGCTTTATCCTGGTCGGCTTCTGCCTCAACGCCGCAGTGCCTCCTCTGTCCGCCTGGCTTTCAGACGCCTATCCTGAAGCCTCGGTCACCGGATCAATATATTTGACCGCCTATACGACCAAGACAGCTGTTTTAACCCTGGCCCTGGTCTTTTCCGGCACGGAAATTCTGGTCTGGGCCGGCGCAATCATGGCCCTGTACGGAGTCGTGTTCGCAGTTCTGGAAAACGATATCCGCCGCCTCTTGGCCTATCACATAATAAGCCAGGTCGGGTACATGGTCTGCGGGGTAGGTCTGGGCACGGCCCTGGCTCTAAACGGAGTTACCGCCCACGCATTCTGCCATATTCTGTACAAAGGACTTTTGTTCATGGGCGCGGGGGCGGTCATATATGCCACGGGCAAACGCCAGCTAAGCGAGTTGGGCGGCATCTGGAGACTTATGCCCATTACCCTGATCCTGTATATGATTGGGGCCTTTTCCATCTCCGGAGTACCCGGTTTCAACGGCTTTGTAAGCAAAACAATGATCATCAGCGCCGCCAGCGACATCCACCGTCCGGCCATTGAGCTCATGCTGCTTTTGGCTTCCATCGGGACCTTTCTGCACACTGGACTCAAACTGCCCTATTTTACCTTCTTTCATCCCCAGGACCGGGGGCTGACCGTGCGTCCGTTGCCCAAAAACATGCTTTTGGCCATGGGCGGCGGGGCCTTCCTGTGCACCTTGATCGGACTGTATCCGCATTTATTGTACAGCATCCTGCCCTTTGGCGCCGAATACCACCCTTATACGGCCAGCCATATTATAAGTGAATTCCAATTGCTGATTGCCACCGGTCTGGCTTTCATGCTTTTTGTCAAACATCTAGGCGGTCACCCGGCGATCACTCTGGATACGGACTGGTTCTACCGCAAGGGCGGGAAATGGGTGTACACGATGATGGACAAAAGCCTGAACAACTTGCTTTCCCGGAGTGAAAACGCGCTTGTCTGGACAGCTCGGGGTGCAGCCACCTTCTTTCGCGATGCCCCGGCCAGAATCGCTCTTTTTATAATGGTCAATGTCTGGCTTGTAACGGGAATAAGAGGACGCCGACTGGAACTTAAAAAAGGCAGACTCTATTCGGACATGCTTCAAAACGCTTTACCAGTCGGCTTAGGAGCGGCTATTTCCACCATATTCATTGCCCTGATATTCGTACTCAGCTGATTTTTTTAAGATATCCTATTTGTTCAACAAGTTATAACTATTTATCACATATTTTTGATGAATCCGACCTTTAACATCGGCGGCGGACTTTGTCCGCCCAGAGAAAAGCGGGCGGCCTCCAGCAAATGTACGCAAAAATCCGGTTACTGTTTTCAGTCATGGTCAAAGGTTACCAAACATGTTACTACTCATCAATTTTTTGCTGGCTACAATCTTTCCCTTACGGATGCTGACTTGTTCCAATAACCTTGATTCAAAAAGGGATTGAACCGCCAAAGCACTTGACACACAAAATTAAATATTTGCTAAAAAATATTTCTTGAAGGAGATAGATCATGGTGGATAAACGTGAACTGCGCAGAATTTCAATCATCAACAACCTGTCGGACGAAATGCTGGAGATGCTGGGCAAAGTTGGTGAATTAAAAATATTCAGTGAAGGGACCACCCTTTTCAATCAGGGCGAAGTATTGGATGATTGCTATATGATCCTGAGCGGGACTGTCCTTTTGGAAGTACATCCGGCAAAGGACATAATAATTACCCTGAATAATCTCGAACCGGGGACATGCTTTGCCCTCTCAAGCCTCATTCCCGGCAGTATCAGCCAAAACAGCGCGGTTTGCGCGCAAAGTTGCGAATTGCTCGTCCTGCCGGCCGATAAGCTGCATGAACTTTTCAGTGAACAGCACGAACTGGGATATCAATTCATGTACCGAATTATGCGCATTTTCAAGGAACGTATGGACCACAGAACCCAGCTCTTCCTGCGGGCCCTGAAAAACCATCCGGAACTCGAGCATCTGTTCAGCAATCAGTAAGCAATCATCGACACTCGTTTTCCATCCACGAACAATTTGTTTTTTTTATTGCTACTGTCTTGACTGTCGACTGTTTTTTTCTCGCATATACTTAATATCATAAACAATTCAGGGTAATATTTTAAAATTTTTGCCATTTATTATTGACAAGCACTCCCCTTTGTGATCTTTATCACAATAGGACATACAGAAATAACTCAAATTTTATTTTGAAAACTACTCATCAAAGTGGGGGGCACCGAAATGCGAATTTTTAAGTCTATTGGCAAAAGACTGCGTTCAGACAGCCGATTTGCTTATGAAGCCATGATGTATGGCAGCAGGCAATTCGCTAAGTGGAAAATTGAAAACAGCACCACTATCCTTGAAAGACGCAAAAAGATCCTTTTTCTGTGCCTTCTTCCCGTGCTGTTTCTGGCGGGCCTTGAGTTTGTGCATGCCGTGGAGATACCCAGCATTATCGGCGGCAAACACGCTTATGCCCCTTCTTTTGCCACTATGGAGATGTTTCTTGTTTCCATCCTTATCGGCCTGGCCGCCGGATTGATTACCGGATGCATAGGCGCAGGCGGCGGTTTCATCCTGACCCCCGCCCTGATGAGCGTTGGAGTCAAGGGGATCATGGCCGTGGGTACAGATATGTTTCATATCTTTGCCAAGGCGATCATGGGAGCCACACTGCACCGCAAAATGGGCAATGTAAGCGCGGGATTAGCGATAACCTTTCTCATCGGCTCTATAGGCGGAGCTACGGCTGGCGGATTGCTACAACGCGCGATATATACAACCAACCCGGCCCTGAGTGATGCCTTTATCGGTGTATTGTACGTTGTCGTACTGGGCTTCATCGGATTTTTCACCCTTTTTGATTTTTTGAAAGCACGAAAACAGCCCCAGGGATCAGGTGGCGCGCATGATGCTCCTTCGGAAATGACCAATATTTCCGTAAAAATGCAATCCCTGAAAGCGCCTCCGTATATAAAATTCGACCAAAACAAGAAACTGTCTGCATATCCTATCATCCTCCTCGGAATTATAGTGGGCATAGTTGCCGCGCTCATGGGCGTTGGCGGCGGATTTTTGTTCTTTCCCTCCTTTGTGTATATCCTGGGCGTATCTGCACATACAACCGTGGGCACGGACATCTTCCAAATCATATTCACTGCTGGGTATGCTTCGATCTTTCAGTATGCTGTTTACGGCTTCGTCTTTTATACCCTGGCCATGGGCCTTTTGCTGGGATCACTGATCGGGATTCAGATAGGAGCTATAACCACCTCCATCGTTTCCGGAATAGTCATCAAGGGCTTTTTTGCACTCACTGTTTTGGGGGGGTTTGCCAACAGACTCTTCGACCTGCCCAATGCTCTGGTAAATGCCGGGTATCTTAAGGTATCTCCAACTCTGCTGAACATATTCGACTTTCTGAGTTTCTATCTTTTCTTTGCCATAATCGCGGTTTTTGGCGTATGGGTAATTTATTCCTTCTTCAAGGGTATGCCCAAAATTCGGCAAGCTGCCTTCGAAGACCAACAAGAACATAACGAAACTTAGAGGGAGATGACGCCATGAACTTAATACTGGATAAACGCGAATTTACTATCGGCATTATTTTATTGATCCTTTTTATAATTCCCCTGATTCTGTTGACCACCCCGGTGTTTAACGGCAAGAGCGGACTGAAAACGGCGGACGCTCTGTTCAATTCCCTGGCCAAGGATTCTTCCTACTATATTCCTCAGGCAAGGGATAAAGCCGAGAGCATGCAAGGGGAGCGGGTAAACATTAAGGTCAGCGTGGACAAAGCGGATCAGAACGGTCTGCTTGCCAAAATGCTCCGGGATGCGGGCGCCGAGGTTACCGGGGATGCCGGGGAGTTGTCGGTCCAGGGGGACCTGGGGAAAATCATGGGCGCCGCCACTGTTGATGCCGACAATCTCTTCAAGGAACAGGGGGAAAAAATTAAAAACAGGTATGGAACTGATAACCCCAGACTGGCACTCTATCTCTGGCACAATTTCTTTTCCCAGGCGGAAAAAAAATATATACGGAAAAATATGTCCGACAGGGCCCTGACCACACACTCGATCATGTACCGCGCTCTGGAGCCGGCCTATAATTTTGCCGGCATCGAGGCCGCGCCCATTTCCGAGCGGCTGGGAATCACCATCTTTCTGCTTGTCTTTTACGTGGTGTATACCATCTGGTTCGGATTCGCCTTCTTGTTTGTGTTCGAGGGTATCGGCATCAAGGCCACAGCACAACACTAGTTTCCATCTGGAATTTTTTGAATTTCCGGATATGAACACAACAATTTTTTAAAAAACAAAAATCTACGTAATAGTCTTCTTCCAAATGCCCGCATCCGTTCGGAAAACAATATTCCGGCCGGGTGCGGGACAATTTGCGCCGGTGTTTCGGGCACGCGAAAACCAGGCAACCATATCCACCGCACATTATGTCCCTGAGTTCCCCACCCAGCATAAACGATAAACATGGCTTAGGGCTTAGCCTGATCCTTGTAGCCCCAAAAAACCATCCCCCAAAATCGGCCGGCTTGAATGGACCGATTATCATAGCCAATCTCCCTTATCTATAATTTTCCGGGCCTTATCCAAGGTAGCGAAATCGACAATAATGTGGTATT